>JASFQX010000139.1:0-5547 GCA_050115215.1 Chloroflexota bacterium | reverse complement strand
ACACGACGTCGACCACCGAGCCGGCCTCCGCACCCGAGGCCCCCGCGGCCGAGGCCGCGGCGCCCACGGACGCCGACGACGAGGCGCCTGCGCCCGAGACGACGCCCGCCGACGAGCCGGCAGCCGAGTAACCCGTGTTCGAGGCCCTCGTCAACGCGTTCCGTGCGCCGGACATCCGCGCGCGCATCCTCTTCATCCTGGGGATGCTCATCATCGTCCGGATGCTGGCGCACGTCCCGGTGCCCGGCGTCGATCGCGACGCCCTCGAGGGGCTGATCGGCGAGAACAGCTTCCTGCAGATGCTGAACCTCTTCTCCGGAGGCGGCCTGCAGAACTTCTCCATCATCGCCTTGGGCGTGAACCCGTACATCAACTCGTCGATCATCATGCAGCTGATGACGGGCGTGGTGCCTCGTCTCCAGCAGCTCTCTCGCGAAGGCGAGTACGGCCGACAGAAGATCAACTCCTACACGCGCCGCCTGACCGTGCCGCTGGCCCTGCTGCAGTCCTACGGCTACCTGGCGCTGCTCAACGCGCGCGACGTGGTGCCGGAGTTCGACATCACCAGCTTCTCCACGCTGACCCAAATCATCACGCTCACCGCAGGCACGATCCTGCTCATGTGGATCGGTGAGCTCATCAGCGAGCGCGGCATCGGCAACGGCATCAGCTTCATCATCTTCGCCGGCATCGTGGCCGGCCTGCCCGGGGCCGTCAACACGTTCCTGACCTCGCCCGATCTCGCCGCCGGCATCGCCTTCGCGGCCCTGGCCATCGCCGCCGTGGCCATCATCGTCTACATCCAGGAGGGCCAGCGCCGCATCCCCATCCAGTACGCCAGCCGCGTCCGCGGCCGGCGCATGTACCAGGGTGGTGCCACGTTCCTGCCCTTGCGTGTCAACCAGGCCGGCGTGATCCCCATCATCTTCGCCGTCAGCATCCTGCTCTTCCCGGTGCAGATGGCGACCTACTTCAGCGCCTCCGGTGGCGTCATCGAGGACGTGGCCAACGTCATCATCGACTGGCTCAGCCAGGGCAGCCCGCTCTACGCCATCACCTTCTTCCTGCTGGTGGTCGGGTTCACGTACTTCTACACGGCGTTCACGTTCAAGCCCGACGAGACGGCCGATCAGCTCCGCAAGAACGGCGGCTTCATCCCGGGTATCCGTCCGGGAGCGCCGACCCGTGACTACCTGGCCAAGGTGGTCTTCCGTATCAGCCTCGCCGGTGCCATCTTCCTGGGCACCGTCGCGGTCAGTCCGATCATCGTCGGTGCGCTCTTCGCGGACAGCGTCGTCGGCTCCTTCAGCCTCGGCGGCACGGCCCTGCTGATCGTCGTCTCGGTGGTGGTGGAGACGATGAAGCAGCTCGAGGCGCAGCTGATGATGCGTAACTACGAGGGGTTCATCAAGTGACATCAGAAGCTGTCGCGTCCACGGCAGCTCGCAACGGGGGGTCGCGCCGCATCATCGTCATGATGGGCGCCCCCGGCGCGGGCAAGGGCACGCAGGCCGAGCGGCTGGCCGAGCGGCTGGGCCTGCCCCATGTCTCCACCGGAGAGCTGTTCCGGGCCATGCTCGAGCGTGAGTCGGCCCTCGCGCGCAAGGTCCGCCGATACGTCGAGTCGGGCGGGCTGGTGCCCGACGACATCGTGGTGGCCATGGTCGAGGAGCGCCTCGCCGAGCCAGATGCCGCGGAGGGCGTGATCCTCGATGGGTTCCCGCGCACCGTGGAGCAAGCCAGGGCCCTCGACGAGATGCTCGAGCGCATGGGCACCTCGGTCTACGCGGTGCCCTACATCGAGGTCCCGCAGGAGCTGCTGCTGGCCCGCCTGACCGGCCGCCGCATCTGCACCAAGGACGATCAGCACGTCTACCACGTCACGGCCCTGCCGCCGCAGATGGACGGGATCTGCGACATCGACGGCGCGGAGCTGTACCAGCGCAAGGACGATACCGAGAAGACCGTGCGCGAGCGGCTGGAGAAGCAGCTCCCGCCGATGTACGAGGTCATCGACCACTACGCCGACAACGACGTCCTCTTCCCGGTGCGCGGCGACCAGCCACCGGAGGAGGTCGCCGCCGAGCTGCTCCGCGTGGTCACCACCAGGGGTGCGGCCTAGGTGCTCTTCGATCGCCGGCGTGTCGTGCTCAAGTCTCGATCCCAGATCGAGAAGATGGCCGTGGCCGGAGCGCTCACGGCGGCTGCGCTCGACGCGGTCGCCGAGGCCATCCGCCCGGGCCTGACGCCGCTGCAGCTGAACGCCATCGCCGACGAGGTCATCCGCCACGGGGGTGGCAGGCCCAACTTCATCGGCGTGCCCGGCCATCTCGGCCCCTACCAGCACGCCACCTGCATCAGCCTCGATGACGAGGTCGTCCACGGCATCCCCGACGACCGGGTCATCGAGGAGGGCATGATGGTGTCGGTCGATTGCGGTGCCGAGGTCGATGGCTGGAACGGCGACTCGGCGCGCACCTTCCTCATGGGCGACGTGCCGGCCGAGGCCCGCCGCCTGTCCGAGGTCACGCGTGCCGGCATGATCGCGGGCCTGACGGCGGCGATCCCGGGGGCCACCCTGGAGGACGTGGCCGGCGCCATCGAGGACGTCGGCCTGGCGGCCGGCTACGGCATCGTGCGCGGCTACGTCGGTCACGGCATCGGCAACGAGATGCACGAGGAGCCGCAGGTCACCAACTACCGCACCGGCCGGCGCGGCCGCAAGATCGAGGTCGGCCTCTGCATCGCCATCGAGCCCATGTTCACCATCGGCTCGTACGAGACGCGGGTCAAGCCCGACGGCTGGACCGTGGCCACCGCGGACGGCAGCCTGGCGGCCCACTGGGAGCACACCATCGCCGTCACCGCCGACGGCCCGCGTATCCTGACGCTGGCCGCCGGCGAGCTCATCGCGGGCCAGGCCGGCCCCGTCGAGGTGAGCGCATGAGCCTCGCACCGCTTGCGCTTGCCGGTTCTTCAGGACTTCTGATACACTCGCACTTCGTGCGCCGGGATCGTCCCGGCGCTTGCTGGCGCCCAGCCGACCGTCACGGATCCGGCCTCGGGCCCAATCCATTCCAGCACGTAGTCGGGGTCTAGCGGTCGCCTGTGGCAAAGCGAGATGCAATCGAGGTCGAAGGCACGGTCATCGAGCCGTTGCCCAACACCATGTTCCGGATCGAGCTCGAGGACAAGCATCAGGTGCTGGCGCACATCAGCGGCAAGCTGCGGATGAACTTCATCCGCATCCTCCCCGGCGACCGCGTCCGCGTCGAGCTGTCGCCCTACGACCTCTCCCGCGGCCGCATCACCTATCGACTCAAGTAGGAACTCGGACAGGACGACGTGAAGGTCTCGGCATCGGTCAAGAGGCGCTGTGAGCGCTGCAAGGTGATCCGCCGGCATGGCCGGGTGATGGTCATCTGCTCGAATCCCAAGCACAAGCAGCGCCAAGGCTAGGAGGAACGGTGGCACGTATCGCCGGCATCGACATCCCGCGTGAGAAGCGCGTGGAGGTCGCGCTGACCTACATCTATGGCATCGGGCTGCCCACCAGCCAGAAGGTTCTGGCTCAGGCCAACGTGAACCCCGATACCCGTGTCCGCGACCTCACCGATGAGCAGGTCAACCGCCTGCGCGACATCATCGACCGGCGCTACACCGTCGAGGGCGACCTCCGGCGCGAGACGGCCATGAACATCAAGCGGCTGACCGAGATCGGCTCCTACCGCGGCCTGCGCCACCGGCGCAACCTGCCGGTCCGCGGCCAGCGCACCAAGACCAACGCACGCCAGCGGCGCGGTCCCAAGAAGACCGTCGGCGTCCGGCGCAAGAAGTAACCCAGCAGCCGCGCCGGCCCGGCCCCACGGCCGTCGGCTGGCCGCGCGGCGAAACGCAGGAGAGACACTCGATCGATGGCGGAACGAAAGCGCGCCACGAAGTCCAGGCGCAAGGAGAAGAAGAACGTGCCCGCGGGGCACGTCCATATCCAGGCGTCCTTCAACAACACGATCGTGACGATCACGGACCTCAGTGGCGCAGTCGTGGCTTGGGGTAGTGCCGGCACGGCCGGCTTCAAGGGCTCCCGCAAGTCCACGCCCTACGCCGCCGCCCTCGCCGCCGACGGTGCCGCCAAGCGCGCCATGGAGCACGGCATGCGCCAGATCGAGGTCTTCGTGAAGGGCCCCGGCTCGGGACGAGAGCAGGCCATCCGCTCGTTGCAGGCCGCCGGCCTGGAGGTCACCGCCATCACCGACGTCACCCCGCTCCCGCACAACGGCTGCCGCGCCCCCAAGCGGCGCCGCGTCTGAGGCGCCGGCCATGGCTCGATACCGAGGACCGGTCTCCCGTCTCTGCCGTCGCGAGGGCATGAAGCTGTACCTCAAGGGCAGCAAGTGCTACACCAAGAAGTGCCCCTTCGAGCGCCGCGGCACGCCCCCCGGCCAGCACGGCATCCGCCGGCGCAAGATGTCCAACTACGGCCTCCAGCTGCGCGAGAAGCAGAAGGTGCGCCGCGTGTACATGGTCAACGAGCGGCCCTTCAAGCGCTACTACGAGACCGCGGCATCGCGCCCCGGCGTCACGGGTGAGAACCTGCTGCGCCTGCTCGAGACCCGGCTCGATAACGTCGTGTACCGCATGGGCTTCGCCAGCAGCCGCGCCCAGGCCCGCCAGCTGGTCGGCCACGGGCACTTCGAGGTCAACGGGGTGCGCACCAACATCCCCTCGTTCCGTGTCCGAGAGGGTGACAAGATCGAGGTCCGCGCCACCAGCCGCAAGACCGAATACTTCAAGCAGCTGAAGGACGCCATCGGTGGCGCCCAGAGGCCGGACTGGGTCGATGTCGACGCCGACAAGCTCGTCGGGACCGTGACGACGATGCCGACCCGCGACCAGATGCCGCTCGAGCTCAACGAGCAGCTCGTGGTCGAGTACTACTCGAGGTAGCGCCACCAGATGATCGAGTTGGAGAACGCCCAGATCGAGTCCGTCGAGGAGCTCGAGACTGAGACGTATGGCAAGTACGAGGCCAGTCCGCTGCGTGCCGGCTACGGCGTCACGCTGGGCAACGCGCTTCGCCGTGTGCTGCTCTCGTCCCTCGAGGGTGCGGCCGTCACGTCCGTCCAGATCCGCGACGTCAGCCATGAGTTCAGCACCATCGCCGGCGTCAAGGAGGATGTCATCCAGATCCTCCTCAACCTCAAGCGCCTGCGCCTGAAGAGCTACGTGCCCCACCCCACGCAGCTCAAGCTCATCAAGAGCGGCGCCGGCCCCGTCACCGCGGCCGACATCGTCGAGTCCGCGGACGTCGAGATCGTCAATCCCGACCAGCACATCCTGACGCTGGAGCCGGACGCCACTATCGAGATGGACCTGACCGTGGAGCGTGGCACCGGCTACCTCTCCGCGGAGGACACCAAGGAAGGCCTGCCCATCGGCGTCATCCCCGTCGACGCCATCTTCACGCCCGTGCGCAAGGTCGACTACCACGTCGAGAACACGCGCGTGGGCCAGGTCACCAACTATGACAAGCTGACCCTCATCATC
>JASFQX010000138.1:0-5559 GCA_050115215.1 Chloroflexota bacterium | reverse complement strand
CGACATGGGCGGCACCGTGCTGGGCACATCCCGCGGCGGGCGGGAGGCCGCCGACATCGTGGACTTCCTCGAAGAGCACGACATCGACATCCTCTTCTGCATCGGCGGCGACGGCACCCAGCGGGGCGCGCACGCCATCGAGCGGGAGGTCCACGTCCGCGGTGGCAAGCGCTCGATCGTGGGCATCCCCAAGACCATCGACAACGATGTGGCCTACGTCTACACCAGCTTCGGCTACGTGACCGCGCTGGAGGAGGCGACGCAGGTCCTGCGCGCGGCGCACGTGGAGGCGAGGTGCCACGCCGGCGGCATCGGGCTGGTGAAGCTGATGGGCCGGGACGCGGGTTTCATCACGGCCGGGGCGGCCATCGCCAGCCAGGAAGCCAACTTCGTGCTGGTACCGGAGGTGCCGTTCCCGCTGGAAGGGGAGGGTGGCTTCCTGGAGGCGCTCGAGCAGCGCATCCTGGCGCGGGATCACGCCGTCGTGGTCGTGGCCGAGGGCGCCGGCCAGCACCTGTTCGAAGTCGGCGACGCGATGACCGATGCCTCGGGCAACCGTCGCTACCGGGATATCGGTATCTACCTGCGCGATCGCATCCGGGAGCGTTTCGTCGAGCGCTCGATCGAGGTCACGGTCAAGTACTTCGACCCCAGCTACTCCATCCGCAGCGTGCCACCGAACGCATTCGACCGGTTCCTGACCGATCGCATGGCGCGCAGTGCCGTCCACGCCGCCATGGCGGGCAAGACCGACGTCATGGTCGGCTCCTGGAACCAAGCCGCGATCTGGGTGCCCATCTCGGCGGCGGTCTCCCAGCGGGTGACCATGTCGCCCGAGAGCGACATGTGGCGGGCCGTGCTGGCGACGACGGGTCAGCCCAACTGGAGCGCGGCCACGGAGTAGCGCGGGCGGGGTGCGAGGCCTGCCTGCTGGGTGCCCGTTCACCGGGTCGGCCACCCGGCGGGCGGCCCACCGCCAACCGGGACGAAGAACGCCCCGCCGGCAGAACCGGCGGGGCGGTGCGGTGACGTTCTCGTGACCTCCGCCTCTTGCCGTTCTTGAGACTCAGGCTCAACATGGGATTGAGCGGGAGGCTGTGAGGCACGGCTCATGTACGTTGGCCGCCCGAGTCATGCCGAGCCACTGGCGGACCCGGCCCGCCGAGGAGGTGTGTCATGCGTACGGCAGTGGCGGCCGCCGCCGCCGTCCTGGCGCTGCTTGTGGGTTCCGCGGGCCCGATCGTGGCGCAGATGAACGACGAGGCGATCCCCGCCGCGTTCTTCACCGGCACGGTGGTCGATGGCGACGCGAGGGCGGACGAGGGCCGCGTCGTCTACGAGCAGAGCGTGGAGTGGAGCGATGCGCGCCTGCCACCGACGCTCCGGGCCGAGGCTGCCTGGTACGTCTACGGTGACGTGATGACCGTCGTAGAGCGTCACGAGGCGGGCCTCGGCGAGGAGGAGGCGTTCGCCGGCGTCGATCTCGTGATGGTGGTGGAGATGAATGTCCTGCTCGACGGCCCCGACGGTGACTGGCAGGGCACCGGGCGCGGGATCGAGGCCGATGATCGCTACAGCTACTACGTGCTCGACGGCGACGGGGCTTACGAGGGCATGCATGTCCTGCTGCGCGGCGCACCGGGCCACGATGCCAACGGTCCCTGGGACGAGGAGTACGAGGGCTGGATCATCGAGAGCGAGCTGCGGCCGCTGCCAGGGTCGCCCATCGCGTCGCGCTAGCCGCTATCGGCGGCCGGCGTGGCAACGAGCCTGCGCGTGGCGCCCGAGGAGAGGAGAGGACCATGCATGCGACAAGAACGGTGCTGGCGACCGTCTTCATCGTGATGACGCTGGCAATCTGGGGCGCCGTGGCCAGCGCTCAGGAAGCGTCGGACCCGATGGCCCCGGCCTCCTTCACCTTCACCCTGGAACCGGTCGAGGACACCTCGAACCGGCACATGCCGGAGGTGATGCGTGGCTACCAGGATGCCAGCACCGTCGAGGCCACCGATGCCCGCGTCTCCGGCTTGCTCACCGAGACTGCCAACTGGAACTGGGCCGTGGGGGATGAGATGCCGGCGGATCCTCGCGCATGGCCGGGATGACCGTGCTCGCCGGGGAAGGTGACTATGCGGGCCTGACGCTTATCCTGAGCCAGGCCTGGGACGCTGCAGCGGATCCGCTCTACTGGGGCATCATCGTCCCTACCGACCAGTTGCCGCCGATGCCCGACCCCATCGGGCCGACCGGCGGGTAGCTCGAGCTGCACCAGAAGTGCGAGATGCGTGGGCTGTGGCTGTCCGTGGTCGGGACGGCCATGTCGCTGCTGCTCCTCGTCGGCCTGATGGCCTGCGATGAGGATGGCCGGCGTGTCACGCTGGAGGTCACCGAGATGCTCGGTCAGGAGTTCGGGACCCGGCTGGACGAGCAGAACCATGGTGAAGAACGCGGCCACCTGTCTCGCGCCGTCGTCGAGGCCAGCGACCCGCGTCTGAGCGGCACCTGGACGGTCCTGGAGAACTGTCGCTGGAGCGTCCGGGCCGGCTACGAAGAGGTCGAGGAGTTGTGCGTCGGGAGCGTACGCGTCGAGAACGAGGGCGGCACCTGGCTCGGCAGGCACGAGGGCTACCGGCGCGAGGGCATCGGCAACCTCGACCCCGTCGTGCTCGAAGGCCAGGGCGGCTACGCGGGCCTGACCGCCGTCCTCGACTACGCGCAAGACGATGTGACCGGGCCGTACAAGGGTGTGGCCGGGTTCGGCTTCATCGTGGACTTCGAGATGCCGGAGCCGCCTGAGCCGCCTGAGCCGCCCGCCGAGTACCGTCATCGCGTCGCCCCGGCTGCCTGCGGATGATGATGGCCCAACCAGGCCACTACCGAACCACCACCCTCCACGCTCATCGCCATGAGGGCAGCGACATCACGGTGATCCCTGAGCTACGGTCAGGCGGCGCGAACATCGCCGCGCTCGTGACCTCCGCCTCTTGCCGTTCCTGAGACTCGGGCTCAACGTGAGCTCGAGCGGGAGGCTGTGAGGCGCGACCCGCGTACGGTGGTCGCCTGGGTCACGCGGAGCCACTGGCGAACCCGGCCCGCGCATGAAGGGGGATGTCATGCGTACGTTGCGGCTGTCCCTGGCGGGGACGGTCATGCTGGCGCTGATCGCGGGTCTGGCAGCCGTCGCCGCCGCGCAGGAGGAATCGGCTCCGGTCACGTTCGTCACCGGCACGGTGGCCGAGGTGTACGGCCCCGACCATGGCGAGGGCGAGTCAGACCTGGCCTCCTACGGCCTTCGAGGCTACGAGGTCATGACCCAGTCGGCGCTCATCCGCGAGGTCGTCGAGTGGAGCGACCCACGGCTCCCGACCGACCTCTGGCTCGCAGTCGGCTACACCCTCATCTCGACGGGAGAGGACGAGTTCGACGGCGCCATGAACATGGCCTGGCAAGGCCTGTTGGAGGACGAGGAGGGGCGGTGGCACGGGACCGGTCGCTCCCTCCAGGGCACCGACGAGAAGTACAGCCTCTACGTGCTGACCGGCGAAGGGGCCTACGAGGGCCTCTCTGCGCTGCTCCGAGGAACGACCCCGGACGACACGGAGGCGGCCTTGCTGCACGCGCACGCGCCCTGGGACATGGCCTACGAGGGCTACATCTTCGAGGCCGAGATGACGCCGTTCCCCGATGAGCCGGTCCCGTTCACGACGGGCTCCTACCAGTTGTGGCCGGTCCCGAACGAGTAGCTCCCACATGGTCTTGTCGAGCGCGTGAGCCCCAGTCGGGGTCGAGGTCGGTGCCAGCGGCCGGCAAGAGGAAGATGAACGCGCTTGGCCACCGCATGGGCGAGGCCTTGAGCCTCGTCCGGGGCGTCTGGCGCAACTGGCTGATCAGTCCTTGTCGGCGGTCATCTGGTCCCAGAGGGCGCCGGCGTTGTGGCCCATGATGTAGTCCATCATGTACTCCTGACCGATGTCGACCGGGAAGCGGTCCTTGAGGTTGACCCGCGCCTGCGTCTCCTCACGCGAGAGGCCTTCGGCCACGGCTGCCGCTACGCGCGACTGCCACTCGAGCAGGATGGCGCGCTGGTCGTCGAGCGAGGAGCGGTCGGTGACGGGCCCGTGCCCGGGCACGAGGTGGTCGAAGTCGAGCGCGCGGATGGTCTCCAGCGCCGCCAGCCAGCCGTCCACGTCGGAGGTCATGAGCCACGTCTGGCACTGGTTGAAGATGGTGTCACCGGTGAAGACGACGCCCTCCGATGGCACGTGCACCGCGATCTGGCCGGGCGTGTGACCGGCCACGTGGATGAGGTCGAAGATGGTCCCGCCCACGCGCAGCTTCACGTTCCCGGTGAAGACGATGGAGCCATCGTTGGGATCGGCGTAATACTCGTCGCGATCGGGGAAGATGGCCTCACCCTCGGGGTCGTCGGTGGGGATGGCCTCCTTGGCGTAGGCGAAGGGGTCGAGGATCGGCGCCACCACCATGAAGTTGTCAGCCACGCCCTTGTGGTGCACCACGGGGATCGGCTTGAAGTAGTAGTTGCCGAAGATGTGGTCGACGTGGTGCTCGGTGTTGATGACGTAGCGGATGGGTCCGTGCGTCTCAGCCTCCTCACGCATGGCCACGGCCTTCGTGGGCAGCTGCGGGGTATCGATCACGACGACGCCGTCGGTCGTGACCACGTAGCTGGGATTGCAGCCTCGGATCTTGGTGTTCGAGTAGACGTTGGGGGTGACCTGCTCCATGGGCGGGTTCACGTCGCGCTCCTCCCCGGTGTGATGGCTGGCTGGTGGTTCGCTACTGGGTCGCGGTCAGGCCGCCGTCGATGCCCAGGATCTGGCCGGTGATGAACGACGAGGCATCGCTGACCAGGAAGATGGCCGCGCCGACTAGGTCGTCGGTGCCACCTACCCGGCCGAGCGGGATGCGGCTGATGACGCCCTTCTTGAACTCGGGGTCGTCGAGCAGCATGGCCACCTGCGGCGTGTCCACGAAGGTCGGGCTGATGGCGTTGACGTTGATGCCGTACTTGGCCCACTCGGTGGCCCACTGGCGCGTGAGCGAGCTGATGGCGCCCTTGGCCGCCACGTAGGCGCTGTAGCCGGCGTTGATGCCGAGCGCCGCGCGCACCGAGCTGATGTTGAGGACCTTGCCGCCGTGGCCGGACTTGATCATGGCCTTGACCGCGGCCTGGGTCGGCACCAGCGTGCAGCGGACGTTGATGTCGTAGATCCAGTCCCAGGCATCGTCGGGGTAGTCCTGGGCCTCGAAGAGGACCTTGCCGGCCCCGCCGCCGATGGCGTTGACCATGATGTCGAGCCGACCCAGGTGGTTCACGACCTCATCGACGACGGCGTCGGCCTCGTCGCGTTCGGTCATGTCGCCCGCCACCGCGAGGCACTCGCCGCCGACCGCCTCGACCCTGGCCTTGGTGGCATCGACCAGCTCCTGGCTGATGTCGACCACGGCGACCTTGGCTCCGGCTTCCGCGAGGGCGACGGCCATGGCGCCACCGATGGCACCACCGCCGCCGCCGATGAGGGCGACCTGGCCATCGAG
>JASFQX010000137.1:0-5561 GCA_050115215.1 Chloroflexota bacterium | reverse complement strand
TGTTGCCCACGAACATGCGCGCGCGACTGCGGCCGAAGCTCATGGCCTGGTTGTTGCTGCCCTGGGCCTGGCGGAACATGAACCAGAGGAAGACGCCGATGAGCAGGATGGGGAAGAGCATCGACAGCAGCAGCCCGAAGAAGGCGTTGCCGTCATCGGCCTGCTCGCCCTCGAAGACGACGCTCTGGCACTGGGCACTGGCCGAGCAGGCCTCGTCGATATCGTCCTGCAGGTTGGTCGTGAACTGCGCCGGGATCCACGATTCGTAGACGATGGGGTTGCTTTCGCCATCGGTGTCGAACGAGGTGACCTCGAGCGCCTCGCCGCGTGTGAGGACCGACTTCACCTCGCCGTTTGCGACCATGGTCAGGAAGGCATTCTCGGATCCGCTGTAGGGGATCCGTTCAGGCTCCTGGTCCTGGAAGAGGAAGAGGTAGAGCAGCGCAGCCGTGCCGACGACGAGGACGAGGGTGACGAGCCCGTTGCGCATGAAGCGACTGTTCAAGAAGTAACCTGCCTTCGGAAGTGAGGCCGCCCGAATCGTTCGGTCGGCTGTCCGATTATAGGCGTGACCGCCGATTCGCCTATCTCGGCACGATGACAGACGGGGCGGTGGCGCACCGGCCGGACCTCGCCGTTGGCCGGGGATTGGGGTAGCATGTGCGCCGCGCACGACCCGCGGCTGGGTAGCTCAGTGGCAGAGCAAACGGCTCATAATCGTTAGGTCGGCAGTTCGAATCTGCCCCCAGCCACCACCTCGTCTCTCGCGACCCTCGGCGACCGGCAGCACGGTTCCCGCCGGGGGTCATCTGCGCTCCGGTCGTCACCGTGCCGGTCCGGGCGTGGCACACTCGCATCGATGAGCGCCATCACCACCGTCCCCTCCTCCATCCGCGAGGCCCTTGTGCCTCACGAGAGACGGTGGGACCTGCGCGCGAAGCTGGAGGTGGTCGCGACCCTCGCGGTGACGATCCTGGCCCTTGCGCTCATCGTCGGCTACTACCTCTTGCGCTTCTGGGCCAGGCGTTCCCGCGGCACCGCTTGACGCGACCGGCATGTCCATGAGCGGCGGTCCGCGCTGGGAGCCCATCGAGCCGCCGACCCCGCCGACCACACCCCAGCCCATGCGACTGGGCCAGGTGCTCGAGATCGGCGTCCGGATCCTGCGCCGGCACTGGCCCGTCATGCTCAGCCTGGCGCTGTTGTTCGCCGGTCCGGGCGCGCTGCTCACCGCCGCCACGGGCTTGCGCTTCACCAAGGTCGCAGCCGAAGTCCTGGGCCTCGAGGGCGGTGCGGTCGACACGAGCACCGCCTTGACCCAGGTGGAGCTCGACCGCCTGCTGGAGGCCCTCGTGCCCTACCTGGCGGCCACGCTGGTGGCCGGGCTGCTGCTGAGCTTCGGTGCCCTCGCCTTCAGCGCTGTCGTGGCCCAGGACTATCACGCGCGCACACCGGTCCTGGTCGCCGTCCTGCGCCAGGGACTGCGCCGGGCACCCAGCGCGCTGGGCTTCATCATCGTCAGCTCGCTCGTGATCGGCGGCCTGCTCCTGGCAGGCTTGCTGGGCATGGGCGCGGCCACGCTCGTGTTCCCCACCGCCTCGGTGAGCGCGGGCGGCCCCGGCGTCTTCCTGGCCCTGGTGGTGGGAGTGGCGGTCGTGGTCGCGGTCGTGTACCTGACGATGCGCTGGGCGCCGGCCTTTCCGGCCATGGTCGAGGAGGACATCGGCGTACGCGAGACCTTCCGCCGGTGCTGGCATCTGAGCGGCGACAACGTCTGGCGCATCCTCATCATCACGCTCATCGCGGCCGTCACCACGGCCCTCGGCAGCTCGGTCCTGTCACAGCTCCTCGGGCTGCTCCTGGTGGGCGGCCTGGCGCCCGCGCTCGGGCTGAACGAGCTGGTGGCCGAGAGCCTGGCCCTGGCCCTGGGCTCGGTGATCATGGCGCCGCTGGCGCCGGTGCTGACCGCGGTGCTCTACTTCGATCTGCGCGCCCGACGCGATGCGCCAGTGGCCCCGCAGGCCAGTGCGCCGCCGGACGCCCAGTAGCAATCCTGGGAGCCAGTGGGACTCGCAGCGTGCGGCTGTGTCTCGCTCCCCCGGCGTCGACGAGCGGGCGGGCCCGGTGCTAGGCCCCGAAGAGCAGCTCCATCCAGGCGTCGAAGGGCGCCATCGGCCGTGGCCCCTCGTCCTGGGGTCCGATGGGCACGATCGGCGCTGGCGAGGGGGCGTCCTCCGGCAGCTCGAAGGGCTGCTCGCCCTTCTCGCCCATGCCCAGGGCGCGTGCCTGCCAGAGCACGAACTCATCGCTCTGGACGAACTGGAGCTCCAGCTCCCCTGCTTCAACCGCCGCCTGCGCGCGGTCGCGCTCCGCACGCGCCTGCTCGGCCCGCGCCTCCATGTCGGTCGAGCGAGTGAGCGTGCCGCTGAAGACGACCACGATCCCGATCACGAGGGTCAGCGCCACCACGGCCAGGAGCACGCGTCCGCCGACCGAGGGGACCGTTCGCAGAAGGCTCATCCGACGCGAGCCTAGAGAGCGGGGGTGCCAGATGTCAACGGGCCCTGCTACACTGCGCCAAACCGAACAGATGGTCGTTTTACTCGAGGTCGTCGCGATGAGACTCCATCAACCCCTGTCCGCGCTTGACGCGCTGGAGCGCTTCCTGGCCGAGCCCGGGGTGGCCCAGGCGGTGGCATCGCGCCATGTGCTGCCTGCCCGCGAGGCGGTCCTCGCGCCCGTGCCCGAGTGGCTCGATCCACGCCTGGTGACAGCCATCGAGCGGCGGGGCATCCGCTCGCTCTACAGCCATCAGCGGGAGGCTCTGGACGCGCTGCATGACGGCGAGGACGTGGTCCTCGTCACGCCCACCGCCTCGGGCAAGTCACTCTGCTACAACCTGCCGGTGCTGCAGGAGATCAGCCGGGACCCGGCGGCCCGAGCGCTGTACCTCTTCCCCACCAAGGCCCTGAGCCAGGATCAGCTGGCCGAGTTCCGGGATCTCTCGGCACTGGCCGGCATGGACCTCTCGGCGGCGGTCTACGACGGCGACACGCCTGCACCCATCCGGGCCGTGGTGCGTGAGGCAGGCCAGGTGGTGGTCACCAACCCCGACATGCTCAGCACCGCGGTGCTGCCACACCACACCAAGTGGTTCCAGCTCTTCGAGCAGCTGCGCTACGTGGTCATCGACGAGGCCCACACCTACCGCGGCATCTTCGGCAGTCACGTGGCCAACGTCCTGAGGCGCCTGTTGCGCATCTGCACGCACTACGGCTCGTCCCCCCGCATCGTCTGCTCCTCGGCCACCGTGGGCAACCCGGGCGAGCTGGCGCGGACGCTCACCGGCCGGCCCTTCCGCGTCATCGACCGGAGTGGCGCACCACGGGGGGAGCGGCACGTGGTCGTGCTCGACCCGCCCCCGCTCGACCCACGCACCGGTGTCCGTCCGGGTCCCCACGCGCTGGCCTACCGGGCGGCCCTGTCGTTCCTGCGCGCAGGCCGCCAGACCATCGTCTTCGGGCGGGCTCGCGTGGCGGTCGAGCTCCTGCTCAGCTCGCTGCGAGAGGCCCTGCGGGAGGGCCGCGGGCCCATCGACCGCATCCGTGGCTATCGCTCGGGCTACCTGCCCAGCGAACGGCGGGCCATCGAGTCCGGGCTGCGCAGCGGCGACGTGCTGGGGGTGGTCTCGACCAATGCCCTCGAGCTGGGCATCGACATCGGCGCCCTGGACGCGTCCATCCTCGCCGGCTATCCGGGCACCATCGCCGCCACCTGGCAGCAGATGGGTCGGTCGGGTCGCCGGCAGGAGACGAGCGTGTCCATCCTCGTGGCCGGCGCCGGCGCGCTCGACCGCTACGTGGCCACGCATCCGCAGTACCTCTTCGAGGCCACCCCGGAGGAGGCCCGCCTGGACCCGGAGAACCTGCACGTGCTCCTGGCGCACCTGCGGGCCGCCGTCTTCGAGCTGCCCTTCGCTCCCGGGGAGCCCTTCGGCGCGGCCCCGGCGGACGACCTGCTGGCCTTCCTGGCTGAGGAGGCACACGTGCGCCAGGCGTCGGACGGGCGCTGGTACTGGGCCAGCGAGAACTTCCCGGCCTCGGAGATCAACCTCCGTCTGGGCGCGCCGGAGAACGTGCTCATCGTCGACACCGGCCCCGAGCGCCCACGGGTGTTGGGTGAGGTCGATCTCTTCGCCGCCCGCCAGCTGGTCCACGAGAAGGCCATCTACCTGCACGACTCGCGGCAGTACCACGTGGACGAGCTCGACTGGGAGGAACGCAAGGCCATGGTGCGGCCGGTGGACAGCGACTACTACACGCAGGCGGAGCTGGCCGTCACGCTCAAGCCGCTGGACGTGTTCGACCAGGCCCCGCACCCCGCCGGCAGCCGACAGCACGGGGAGGTCATGATCAGCTCCATCGCCACCATCTTCAAGAAGCTGAAGCTCGATACCCACGAGAACGTGGGCTGGGGCACCATCGACCTGCCCGAGATGGAGCTGCACACCACCGCCTGGTGGTTGGCGCTGGAGCCGGATGCGGTGGCCGACTGGCGACGCGAGGACCTCGACGCCGCGCTGGTGGGCGCAGGTCGTGCCCTGCAGACCGTTGCGAGCGTGCTGCTCATGGCTGATCCGCGCGACCTGGGCATGGTGGCGCAGGTGCAGTCGCCGCACGCGCAGCGCCCGGTCATCTACCTGTGGGAGGCGGCGCCCGGCGGGGTAGGCATGTCGCCACGCCTGTTCGAGCGTACGGAGGAGCTGGTGCAGGGTGCCCTGGAGCTGGTCGGCGGCTGTGACTGCGAGGTCGGCTGTCCCGCCTGCGTCGGCCCGCGGGGTGAGAGCCGGCTGGACGGCCGCGCCCTGGCCACGCGCCTGCTGTGCCTGCTCGCCGGACCGGCCGGCCGCACGGTCCCCTCGGCCCGGGCCGCGGCGTGACATCCGAGCTGGCAAGCCCGGCTCCGATGGTGCCGCCCATGGACACGATCGGTGCTGCCCGCCTGCGCCGCTCACGCCTGGAGCGCCTGCGTGCCGCCGGGGTTCGCGATGCCGCCGAGATCCGGCGGCCGCCCCTGCCGGAACCGCGCGCGGATCGAGCCGCTGGCCTCGCCGCGGAGGTGGGCGGCGAGATCCTCGAGACGGCGCAACGGCCAGTCGTGGTGGTGGAATCCAGGGAGCCGCTCGAGCCACGGCTGGACGGGCTGGCGGGTCTGCCGGAGCCGGTCGACCCTACGCTCCCCTTCGTGCTCATCGATACCGAGACCACGGGCCTCGGCAGCGGCACGGGGACGCTGCCCTTCCTGGTCGGCGTGGGCAGCTGGGAGGGCGCCGAGTTCATCACGCGCCAGCTGTTGCTACCCGAGCAGTCGGACGAGTCCGGCTACCTCGACGCCGTCGAGGCGCTCATCCCGGCCCAGGCCTGCCTGGTGTCATACAACGGTCGCGCCTTCGACTGGCCGCTCCTCGTCACCCGCTACCGGCTCCACGGTCGACGGCCGCCGGCCTACCGCGAGCACCTGGACCTGCTGCCCCTGGCACGGGTGATCTGGAAGCATCGGCT
>JASFQX010000136.1:0-5571 GCA_050115215.1 Chloroflexota bacterium | reverse complement strand
GTCAACGCCTTGTCGGCTGTGGTGGTGAACAAGGAAACACTCCTTCTCGAGCGACTCCAGCGAAACTTTCTCGCCGTGGTCGATGAGAGGGAGTGACAGTGCTGTCGCGCGTACTTGTCGGCGCAGGCTGCGCCGCGGTCTGCAGAATAGCACATTCGGGGCTTCGGTCCCCATCGAGACGTCGAGAGCGCTCTGCGCGAGACGCCGCTATGCGTGCTGTGCGGCCTGGGCGGCCACCACGAAGTCCCGCAGCGCGACCCGACCGGCAGGCCCTTCGAGCAGTGCCAGGTACCTTCGTGGGCCGATGTGGACGACGAGCCCGAACGGGGCGGCCGCGTCAGCGAGGTCGCTGATACCCGAGTGCGCACCGAGCCGGACATCAGCCCATGTCGACCAGCGCACGGCGAGCACGTCAGGGTCCCCGTGCCTTCGGCTGACGACGCCGATCCCTGCTCGTGTCGCCACGAGGATCGACTCATGCGCGGGACGATCGGTCTCCACCGGGATCGCGCTGACGATGTCACTGTCCCCGATACAGCGAGCCACGAGGTCGAGCGGCAGGGTGGTCATCGCTGCGAGGCCGAGCAGCTGCATCAGTGCCCCCGGTCATCTTGGGAGGGCCGGTTCGTGGCGTCCGCAAGTCGGCCGGCTGCCGCGGTTTCGATCTGCCCCTCCCCACTCGCCGCGCGGAGCCGATACGACGGCACTTCTCGATCGTAGGGGGCCTCCCGGAGCGAATCGAATCGATCCCAATGGAGCGGACCTTCCCGTGACGCGCGGCGGTCCGACGCCACGACGTAGTCCACGACGGCGCCCGATGGGAGGAGGGTTCCCGCACGGGGACCGGTGCGCATGATCGTGCCCAGGGTCGCACCGTCGGAGGGTTCCTCGTCACGGTGTCCGACCACGAGGCCGACGGCCCGGAGACGCTCGCGTGCGACGGCCTCGAGCTCGCCACGCAGGTCCGGGACCGCGACCTCGGGGCCACTGAGGACCACCTGGATCCGGGCCCCCTGGCGGCTACGTTGCCCCCCAGCCGGGTATTGGACCAGCACCCGGCCCGGGGGACCGGCAGCCACCTGGCTGGCGATGGCCAACGAGAAGCCCGCGAGGCGCGCGAACCAGCGTGCACGGGCCAGACCGAGTCCGATGAGGTCCGGCGTCATGGCTCGCACACGCGAGCCGGTCTGGGCCTGCTCGGCGATCCGTTCTCGTGGGGTCCGCGATCGCGGCCATGACGACGAATCGAACGGGTCGGTGGGCTGGGTCGGCATTGCGAGTGACCTCGTCGTCGTGGCGACGCTCAAACCCGAGACGGATCGGAGGACGTATCCCGAATGGTGTCCGTGAGTCTAGCAGGCAGGTTCACGCAGGAGCCGTCGCGCACCATCCGGTCCACGGATGTCGCTTCGTGCGTGTCGAGCGTCGTGCACCGGCTTCTCAGACGATAGGGACGGGTCTCCATCCGACCCGTCTGGTCGCCGGCGTCGGCCCCGTGGCTTACCGGCTCGCCGGTAGCCCGGTGCTAGACTCGATCGACGTTAGGCCAGCGTCTTCCGATCCGCAGGGTTTGAGCGTCGCCCCGACGACGAGGACCACGTCCCATGTCGACCGTGCAACTCCCCCCGGGTTCGATCGAGCAGCGCCCACCCGAGGCCGTGGCCGACCCGCCTCCGCCAGCGGCCGGCTCAAGGATGGCTGTGCGGATGACCCGCTTCGCTCCCCCGCAGCGGGTCACGCAGGCCATCATCATCTGCCAGGTCCTACCCGCCCTGCGCGGCGAGGGAGACGTGGACTACCTCTGTGGCTTCTGCGGGGCTGTCATCGTCGAGGCCGTCGGCCACGGTCAGCTGCAGCAGCTCGCGTTCAAGTGCCCGACGTGCGTGCGATACAGTGAACCGCTCGGCGAAGGCGATCCAGTGGTCGATGGGACGGCCCGCAGCACCGATCGGCTCGTGTTTGGGGCCGGGGTGTTCAAGACGACGGCGACCATTACGGTGCCTCGAACGCCGTTCGTGCTCTTCGGCGAACACAGCGAGTAGGACCGAGCACCGATGAAGTACGTGCTGGCGATCCTGCTCCCGCCGCTCGGGTTGTTGTCGGTGGGACGCGGCGGTCAGGCACTCGTCTGTCTTGTCCTGATGCTGACGATCATCGGCTGGCCGCTCGCCGCGGTCTGGGCGCTGCTGGTCGTCAATAGCGCCGAGACGGAGCGGCGAGTCCGCCGAGCGATCGAGGAAGAGCGGCGCCGTTAGCGGCGAGGCGACGATACCGGCGCTCAGCGCTGGAAACGGCGGCCTGAGAGCGTCTCACCCGGCATCGCCTGTGCCTGTCGGCGAGAGGTCTGGACCACGTCGCCACGGCCAGCGGTCTCCGGCCTGTGGTTCCTGCGGTGAACGGGCGGCGTGGGCACCGGCCCAGGGCGGTAGCCCGGCCGACGCTCGGCATGACGGCGCTTGCCTGGAGCGCGTCCACCACGGTCCGCCTTCATCGCCGGCCGACCAGACTGCTGCCCGGCGACTCCGACCTGCACCTCGCGCGAGGTCGCGCCCGTGCGAGGGCCGCGACCGTGGCGGGCTCCCCGTTCCGTCGGGGTCGTTACTGCGCGAAGCGTGAAGCCCGGCTGGAAGCCGTCGACGACCTCGCGCTCGATGGGCATCTTGAGGAGTCGCTCGATGGCGTGCATGAGTTCCTGCTCCTCGACGGCGACGAGCGAGATGGCTGTGCCCGACTGCCCTGCTCGACCAGTGCGACCGATCCGGTGCACGTAGTCCTCGGGCACGTTGGGCAGCTCGAAGTTGACGACGTGCGGAAGCGATTCGATATCCAGGCCGCGTGCCGCGATGTCGGTGGCCACGAGGACCTGCGAATGGCCGCCCTTGAACGCGGTCAGTGCCCGCACCCGCTGCGACTGGCTCTTGTTGCCGTGGATGGCGGCGGCGCGGATGCCATCTCTGCCCAGCTGCTCGGCGAGTCGGTTGGCACCCCGTTTGGTACGCGTGAAGACGAGGACCCGGTCGATGTCCCCCGTGCGCAGCATATGGGTCAGCAGATGGCGCTTCTGACCGCGGTCCACCGGATGGATGAGCTGGCGCACGGGTGCGGCGGCGGTGTTGCGGGGGGCCACGTCGATGGAGACGGGCTCACGCAGCAGATCCTCGGCCAGCCGTCGGATGCGCGGGTTGAAGGTGGCGCTGAAGAGTAGGCTCTGACGTTCGGCGGGCAGCCACTCCAGGATCCGCTTGATGTCGTGGATGAAGCCCATGTCGAGCATGCGATCGGCCTCGTCCAGGACCAGGATGCCGACTCGGCTGAGGTCGATGGTGCGCTGCCTGACGTGGTCAAGCAGGCGACCCGGCGTGGCCACGACGACCTCGACGCCGGCGCGCAGGGCACGCACCTGTCGGTCCATGGGCATGCCGCCGAAGATGGCGGCCGAGCGCACCGGTCTTCGAGCACCGTACGTGCGGACCGACTGCTCCACCTGGAGCGCGAGCTCTCGGGTGGGCACGACCACCAGCCCCCGGATCACAGTGGGGCCAGGCCCACGAGTGGCGTGCAGCGTCTCGATCACGGGCAGCACGAAGGCCGCGGTCTTGCCGGTGCCGGTCTGCGCGCCGGCCAACAGGTCCCGCCCGGATAGGATCGCCGGGATGGCCTGAGCCTGGACTGGTGTGGGATCGATGTAGCCCTGGTCCGCGATGGCACGCAGGGATTCGGGCCGCAGCCCGAGCGTAGAGAAGGTCAAGGTGACTCCTGACAGGGCCCTCCCGCAGGGTCGCGGGGCCCGGCCAGGGGCGTGGGATCTCGGGGGATGGTCGTTGGGAACCAGGGGCGCGGACCGGAGGCGCCCGTCGAGGTGGAAGAGGAGAAGCATAGCGCATCAGGACCCGCAGGCCAGGCGACCTCAACGTGACTGGCCGCGGCACATCTGGATGTATGCTGGCCTGACGTTCGCGCAGCGTCTTCCGATCCACGTCGGGTTTGAGCGTCGCCCCGACGACGAGGATCGATCACCATGCCTAGCCATCTCATCCCTTTGGACAAGGCCCGTGCCGACGCCACGCGGCGGGCTTCGACCGCGAAGGTCGCAACGGTCACGCCCGAGTTGCTTGGACTGCCCCTCTTCCAGGCTCGCTGGTTCGCCAGCCTCGCCGGGCTCTCGGTGAGCGTCACGCGCGCGACTGCCGCAGGCCCTGCAGGCCATGTCGTGGCGCAGTACCCGGGCGCTGGAGAGTCCAACATACGCGGTGGGCTGGTCCACGTCGTGGTCAACAACGTCGAGCGGGCCCTGACGGACGGCCGCGACGACTGATCCGAGCCGCCGCAGCCCGTATCAGCCGATGGAGACGAGCTCCATCATGTCGTCGCCAGGGAACTCATCGACGACCGCCATCACGTTCAAGTCGATGAGCTCGGCTCGCCCGGACAGGATGGAGAGGAAGGCGGTGTCGGAGGCGTCGCGGCCGGTCGCGATGCGCACGAGTGGCGTGCGCGGCGCGAGGGCCGTGGCATCGACCACGCGCCACGCCCCGTCGACCCAGGCCTCGGCCACGGCGTGGAAGTCCATCGGCTTCACGCCCGGGGCGTAGACCGAGACCAGCCGGGCGGGGATGTCGAGTCCGCGCAACAGGGCGACGCAGACGTGCGCGAAGTCACGGCAGACGCCCTGCCGCGCCAGGAGCGTTCGCACGGCTCCATCGGTGGGAAGGCTCGAGCCACCGACGTACGCCAGTCGGGTGCCGACCCAGGACGAAACGCCCGCGAGCAGCTCGGTGCTCGTGTCGAGCCCCGCGAATTCCGCCGCTGCCGTGGGGGCCAGCGCGTCCGACTCCGCGTAGCGGCTCGGCCGCGTGTAGCGGATGAGATCGACGGCGTCCGCTTCGGCCGGCCGGAGTCGCCCGTCGATGCTCGCCGAGTAGTCGAGCATGAGCTCTCCGACACCGGCCTCGACCCGGTGCAGGCGCGTGCCGTGCAGGTCGAGCACCTCGGTCGGAACGAGCGGCGCGCCGCCAAGCGTGATGGACAGGCGCTCATCGACGGGTGCGTAGTCAGCAGCGACCGCGACCGAGAAGACCAATGTCGCCGGTTCGCCGACCGACAGCGCGACACGGGAAGCGATCTCTCGTTTCACCCCGCAAGACTCGCACGTCGGTCGACCCGGTGCTCGGATGACACGGCGTGGCCGCGGGCTGATTCGTGACGCCCACTGCGGGCGATCACGATGCCTGCTACCACGAAGACTCCCCTGACGCCGATGGATCGTCCCTGAGGAGCGACCAGCACATCCGACAAGCTGGCCGGATCGACAGCCGCTGGGTCGCAGGATCGATCAGACCATCCCGCCGGGAAGACCACCTTGTCCACGTCGCCACTCCGCTCGTACGGTTCGGTCGGCGCCAGGACCCACTCATCCGTGCGGCGAGGGCTTGCGAGGCCTCGTCCTTGATCGGGACTCCATCGCTTTGCCTAGCTTCTGGACCAGGGGATTGAGGGTTCCAGTCTTCCTCGCCGGCCATCCTCATCTTTCGAGCGTGGAACAGAACACCTCGATAGGCATCGGGCCGTTCG
>JASFQX010000135.1:0-5627 GCA_050115215.1 Chloroflexota bacterium | reverse complement strand
GTCCCGCCCCCGGGGTTTTCCTTTGTCGCCCGGGCTCTTGCCCTGGTTCCCGGGTGTCTGTGCCCGAGGGACCGCTGAGGTTGCCCCGAAGGGACCCCTCATGGCTGACCGATGGACTCTGCGCCGAATCGTCCCGCCTTCCGTACCCTCTAGGGACGATGACTCGACATATCGATCTCCTCTTCGTTCTGTCCCTCCTCCTCGCCCTGCTCGCGGCACCGGTCGCCGCCCAGGACGAGGCCACCGGCGCACCCGAGGCCTCGACGCCGGCGGCCGGACTTGCCGGACCGGCTGAGTCGACCGGATCGGAGCCGACCGAGGGGCCGACGCTGCCCCCGCTACCGACGGCCATGCCCGTCGCCGATGGCGCGCTGGTCCAGGCGGTGCTGTTCTTCTCCCCCACGTGCGGCCACTGCCACCTCGTCATCACCGAGACGCTGCCGCCGCTCTTCGCCGAGCATGGTGGCGAGCCGGTGATCACGTTCGACCAGTCGATCCCGCCGCAGGAGGTGGCCTTCTACCTCATGAGCAACGGCCAGCTGCAGGTGCTGCTCGTCGACGTCAGCATCCCCAACGGCCAGGCCATGTTCCAGGCCGACTCGGTCCGACTGGAGACCGACTCGGGTGGCGTGCCCCGACTCGACGTCGGCGACATCTACCTCGTCGGCTCGGCCGACATCCCCGACCAGTTCCCGCGCATCGTGTCCGACGGGCTGTCCGGCGACGGCCTCGCCTGGCCGGCGCTGCCTGCGCTGGACCAGGCCCTGGCGCCGTTCGTGGCGTCCGGTGCGGTGCCCGATCCGTCGGCCACGCCGGCGCCCACCTTCGGGGAGGACAGCGCCGACCCGGCGGCTACGCCCGCGCCCTCGGACCCGGCCGAGCCGAGCCCGGCCGCGTCGGCCGATGCCGACGGCGACTCGCTCGCGGTCATCCCACTCGGTGGTGACGGAGGTCCGCTCGATCGCTTCGGCGAGGACCCGGTCGGCAACGGCGTCTCGGTCGTGGTCCTGCTGCTGCTCGGCGTCAGCCTCGTGGCCGCCCCGCTGCTGGCGATGCGCGGCTCCCTGCCCCGGTTCCCCGGTTGGCTGGTCAGCGTGCTCGTGCTCGTGGGCATCGTCGTGGCCGCCTACCTGGCCACGGTCGAGACCACCGGCAGTGAAGCTGTCTGCGGTCCGGTGGGCGACTGCAACGCGGTGCAGCAGAGCGAGTACGCGCAGCTCTTCGGCGTCCACGTCGGCGTGCTCGGGGTCCTGGGCTACCTGCTCATCGGCATCCTCTGGGTCGTGTCGCGCGTGGCCAAGGGCGTGCTGGCCGACTGGTCGCTGGTGCTCATCGCCCTGGGCAGCCTCTTCGGCGTCGCCTTCTCCACGTACCTCACGTTCCTCGAGCCGTTCGTCATCGGCGCCACTTGCATGTGGTGCATCACCTCCGCCCTCGTGATGCTGGGGCTGCTGTGGGTCTCGGCCGGTCCGGGCTGGGCCGCGTGGCAGCGCCTCCGCGATGCCTCCGACGGTGGGCGCCACGCCACCGCGGGCGCCTGAGCTGGCCTCGACCACGGCCGGCAGATGACCCCCGGCTGCGACCGGGGGTCATCACCAGTCAGGCGACGCGTGCTCAGGTCGCCGACGGCGAGTCCTGCTCCGCGGTGAGCGTGGCCAGGTCCTCCTCGATGCGCTCCAGCTCAGCGCGCAGCGCTCTGGCCTGGGCTCGGAGCGAAGCCGTCGTGATCTCCTCGGTGGCACCAGGTTCAGCCCGGTGCCGGCGAACCCGGCGCCGGCGAGGACGGATCTCCTCCCAGTCCTCCTCGTCGTCCTCGCGCACGACCACCACCTCGTCGCGGTAGCGACGTGGACGATAGCCATAGGCGTCGAACCAGTCCGGCGGCGGCACCGGCCAGTCGCAGCCGTGCGGGTAGCGGTGATAGCAGCTCATGTCAGCCCTCCGTTGCCTCGGTGATGGCCTTGCTCTGCTCGAGGAAGTGCTCGATCAGGCGCTTGCGTTCGGCCATCACATCCATCCAGTCTTCGAGTGCGCAGGCGCCCTCCTCGGTCAGGCGGTACTCGCGCCGGGGCTGATCTCCTTCCAGGCCCCACTCGGTGCGCACCAATCCGTCATCGTCCATGCTGCGCAGGGTGCGGTAGACCATGCCGGGATCGATGCCCTCGGGCGCGACGCCGAGCTCGTCCAGCCGGCCGATGATCTGGTAGCCGTACGTCGGGCCCTGGGCCACCAGCAGGAGCACGAAGGGCTCGACCCACCGCCCCCGTCGGGAGTCGTGGTGGGCGCCGTGATGATGGCCTCGCGTGCTCCAGCCCACGCCGGCGGACCGCCGAATGTCAGCCGCATTCATATGCCAATAGCATATATGTGCTTGTCAATCCCGGTCCACCGTGCGCTCCATAGGCGGAGGCGGTGCTAGCGACGCCAGAAGTCGAAGCGGTCGGCTTGCGGCCTGAAGCCGGCTGCCTCGGCCACGGCTGCCGCCTCCGCGAACCTCGCGCCGACGCCGCCGGGGGTGTGCGCGTCCGAGCCGAACGAGACCGCTCCGCCGCCGACCTCGTGCCACCAGCGCACGAGGAGCGGGTCCAGCGGCAGACGCACGTTGATCTCCAGCACGCGCCCCGAGCGAGCCAGCGATGAGAGCGTCTCGCGGTACTCGGCCTCGAAGGCTCGTGGCTCGTGGTCCCGCCCGGCCTGGCGGATCTGGCGCACCAGGTAGTCGATATGGGCCACGACCTCGAAGCCACCGCCGGTCTCGGCCATCCGCGTCAGCTCCGCGAGGTAGGCCCGCACGGCGGCTGCCTCCGCCTCGCCCGCGATGGCCTGCGTATGGAACCACTCGTCCAGCACGCGCGGCCGGCCCTCGAACTCGAGCGAGTGCAGCGAGCCGAGCACACGCTGGAAGTGCCCGCGCGCCAGCAGCTCGGCCAGGTCACGGCCGAACCAGTGCGGCTCGCCGAACTCGACGCCGGTGAGGATGCGCAGCGACGGGAACAGCGAGCGGCAGCGTTCGATGGACGCGAAGTAGCCGTCGAGGTCGACGGCCGGCGCTCGGAAGGTGGAGTCCTCGCCCACGTAGCGGGCGCCCACCCGCGGGAACATGTCGAGTGCCACCGGAGGCACGTACCAGGGCACCAGGTCGAGATGCTCGGTGAAGGCCACCGACGGCAGTCCCAGCTCCAGGGCCCGGCGGCAGGCGGCCTCCATCGAGGTGCGCCCGACGGCGTCCCAGGAGAACTGCGAGTGGACGTGATTGTCAGGCGGCAAGGCGGATCCGGTCACGACCCTACTCTGGCACGCCGGCTCCGCCGCCGCCGAGGCTGTCCCGGCTGGCCGCACCACGGCCAGGGGCATAGGATGCCGCCATGTCCCGCGCCCGCGACGATCGCTACACCCACGGCCACCACGATTCGGTGCTTTCCTCGCACCGGACGCGCTCGGCAGCCGATTCGGCGGCCTACCTCGTGCGCCGGCTGCGACCCGGGCAGCGCCTGCTGGACGTGGGCTGTGGTCCGGGCACGATCACCATCGACCTGGCGGAGGCGGTGGCGCCGGGCGAGGTCGTGGCGCTCGACCGCGAGCCCGCGGTCCTGGCCGAGGTCGAAGCGCTGGCCGTCGAGCGGGGGCTTACCAACCTCGTCACCACGGTCGGCGACGTCTATGCACTCGGACTCGGTGACGACACCTTCGACGTCGTCCACGCGCACCAGGTCCTGCAGCACCTCTCGGACCCGATCGCCGCCCTGCGCGAGATGCGGCGCGTGACCAGGCCGGGCGGGGTGGTGGCGGCGCGTGACGCCGACTACGCGGCCATGACCTGGTACCCGCCGGAGCCGCGGCTCGAGCGCTGGCTGGCGGTCTACCGCGCCGTTGCCCGCTCGAACGGGGCGGAGCCGGACGCCGGTCGCCGGCTGTTGTCCTGGGCTCAGGCCGCCGGCTTCTCGCATATCGAGCCGTCGGCCTCGACATGGCTCTTCGCCGAGCGCACGCGCCGTGACTGGTGGGCGGACACGTGGGCCCGCCGGAGCCTTGATTCAGGCCTGGCCACGCAGGCCCTCGAGGCGGGTCTGGCCACCGCCGACGAGCTGGCGGCCATCGCCGCGGGCTGGCGCGAGTGGGCCGAACACCCTGATGCCTGGTTCAGCGTGCTCCACGGCGAGATCCTGGCCACGCCCTGAGCCCACGCCTGATCGGACCGGAGCCCTTCCTCGCAGGGAGCTCAGGGGGCGGCGCCAGCGGTCGCAGCCGAGGCCGCGCGGTAGGTACCCGAGCGAGCCGCGCCGGTCGCCTCCGCTCGAGCCAGCAGCTTGGCCTGGGCAGCGGCGGCGTCGCCGGGATCATCCGCCCAGGCCTGCAGTGCGCTCGCCTGGAGGGCGCGTCCGAAGGAGAACGACAGCTCCCACGGGTGCCCGCCGCGACGGTTGATGGCATCGAGGTTGACGGTGGCCGTCTCCTCCGACTGCCCGCCCGAGAGGAAGACGATGCCGGGCACCGCTGGTGGCACGTGTCTGGACAGGCTCGCCACCGTCCGCTCGGCGATGTGTTCCGGGCTCGCCTGCTCGGCGCAGTCGTAGCCGGGGAGCACCATGTTGGTCTTCAGCAGCATCGACTCCTGGCTGACACCCTGGACGAAGGCGGCCTCGAAGACGGCTTGCCACACGCGGCAGCTGATGGCTTCGCTGCACTCGATGGTGTGGCTGCCGTCCATCAGGACCTCAGGCTCGAGGATCGGCACGAGCCCGGCCTCTTGTGACAGCGTGGCGAACCGCGCCAGCGCGTCGGCGTTGGTGCGGAGGCATGACTCACTGGGCGTTCCACCGTCGATGGCATAGACGGCTCGCCACTTGGTGAAGCGGGCGCCGAGCTCGCGATACTCGGCCAGGCGGTCACGCAGGCCATCGAGACCTTCGGTCACCTTCTCCCCGGGAGCGCCGGCCAGGGGCTTCGCGCCCTTGTCGACCTTGATACCCGCGATGATGCCCTTGGACTCGAGCAGGACGGGGAACGGGACCCCGTCGCGATCCGCCTGGCGGATCGTCTCATCGAAGAGGATGACCCCGCTGATGGACCGTTCGAGCCCGGCCGTGCTGAACAGCAGCTCGCGATAGGCACGACGATTCGGCTCGGTCGATTCGACCCCCACCGAGCGGAAGCGCTTCTCGATGGTCGGGAACGATTCGTCGGCGGCCAGGATGCCCTTGCCGGGCGCCACGAGCGCCTGGGCGATGCCGCGGGGGTCGAGTGTCGGAGTGGACATGATCAGCTCCTTGCGCTGTCGTGTGCGTGGTCGATGCGGAGGAAGGCGGTGCCATCGCGCGAGATGCGCGCGATACGCCCACGGTCGATCAGCCGCTCCACGGTGGCCCAGTCCCCCGCGGCCGCATCGGTGTAGTCGCGGGCCATCGACTCGCTCATGGGATGGACCGCGAGGATCCCGAGCAGTCCCTCGACCGCGTCAGGGCCCGGAGCGAAGATGCCCGCGTCGTCCTCGTCGGTCAGCAGTCCCACGCGCAGGCCACGGCTGGCGAAGATGCCGGTGGCACGCCGGGTCACGGCTTCGTGCGGAGGGCGCACCCAGGGCTCGGTCCCCGGGCGGGTCGGAACCGCGATGTAAGCACAGCGAGGGT
>JASFQX010000134.1:0-5649 GCA_050115215.1 Chloroflexota bacterium | reverse complement strand
TCGAGCAGCCGATCGAGCTCGGCCGCGCCGACATCGTGGATGACCAGCTCGGCGGCTCCTGCCTGCTGCCATCGCGCGGCCAGCTCGGCGAGCGGCTCGTGGATCGCCTCCGCCTCGAGGCCGACGATCGTCGGGACCTCGCGGGGCGACCGTCCCACGCGCTCGAGCTCCGCCTCGAACGCCGGCCTGAGTGCGGGATAGGCGTCGGCGAAGCAGGTCCAGGCGTCGCC
This sequence comes from Chloroflexota bacterium, assembly GCA_050115215.1. GTDB lineage: Bacteria > Chloroflexota > Limnocylindria > Limnocylindrales > CSP1-4 > JAFMJV01. Next base: position 5,419 of record JASFQX010000134.1, on the reverse strand, counting down.
CAGCCGTGCCGCGATCCGAGCGCCCGCCGGGCGCATGCCCGCGACGGTGATGCGTGGCGTGGGGTCCGGCAGCGGGAAGGCGGTCGCACCTCGAAGCCGGTAGTAGCGACCCTCGTAGTCCACGGGACCACCGCCCAAGAGCGCGCGCAACACGGCGATGGCTTCCTCCAACCGCGCGGCTCGCTCGCGCGCGGGCGGGAAGTCCATGCCGTAGGCCTCGTGCTCGGCCGGATGCCCGCCGATGCCGATGCCCAGCTCGACCCGGCCCGGCGCCAGCGCCGCCAGCGTGCCCACGATGTTGGCCAGCACGGCGGGGTGGCGGTTGACGTTGTTGGCCACGAACGAGCCCACGCCGATGCGCTCGGTGGTCGCGGCCGCCGCAGCGAGCATGGTCCAGCACTCGAGCAGGGGGTCGGTCAGGTCACCGCGGCTGATGAAGTGGTCCCAGATCCAGACGGTTTCGAAGCCGGCCTCTTCGGCCCGATGGGCCGCCTCCAGCCACCACCTGGCCTCGACCCCGATGGCCGTCGGATTGAGTCCGACCGGAATGGCGAACGGTGCGGCCATCTAGTCGAGCGGTGCGTTCGTCCAGAAGAGCGCGATGGCCATCTAGATCCTGAGCCCGGCCTCCAGGGCGACCTCGATCATGCGGTCGGTCGCCTGCTCCAGCGCATCGAGCGGCAGGTAGGTCTCCTCCGGCGACTCTTCCTCGCTGAGCGTGTCGCTGACGGTGAGGATGCAAGCCGCGCGCACGTCATTCCCGGCGCCGGCGGCGCGCGAGGCGAGGTAGAAGAGCGCAGCCGCCTCCATCTCGAAGCCGAGGATGTTGCGGCTGCGCCACTTGGTCACGTAGTCCTCGTCGGGGTTGTAGAACACGTCGACCGTGGCGACCTGGCCCACGTGGGGCTCGATGCCCTTGGCCCGGGCGGCGTCGACAAGGGCGCGCGTGAGCTCGAAGTCCGCGGCCGGCGCGTAGCGGTCGCCATGGAGGTAGGTGGCGGTGGCCCCGTCGACCGGAGCGGCTGCGGTCGCGATGACCAGGTCAGCGGCGCGCACGCCACGCCCGATCCCGCCGGTGGTGCCCACGCGCACGAGCCGCCTGACCCCGAGGTTGAGCAGCTCCTCGACGACGATGGAGATGGACGGCGTGCCCATGCCCGAGGTCTGGACGCTGACCGGCTTGCCCTGGTACGTGCCCGTGTAGCCGAGCATGCCGCGGTGGTCATTGACCAACCGCGATCCCTCCAGGCCACCGTCGAAGAGCTCGGCGATACGCCTCGCCCGGTTGGGGTCTCCGGGCAGCAGCACCAGGGGTGCGTAGTCGCCGACCTCGGCGCGAAGGTGGATCTGGGTCATGGCACTCTCCCCCGGCAGCAGCCGTGGCTTCCTCCGTAGGGCGCAGAGTCTAGACCGCCAACGCCCGTATCATCGCGTCACGCGGACCAGGGACGAGCACGAGGGCCGGACGACATGGCAGCACGGATCGAGGGGTGGGCACGCGAGATGCTCGAGCGTGAAGGTGTCTTCGGCACGCTGGCCACGATCTCGCCCGACGGCACGCCGCTGCAGGCGGTGGTCTGGTTCCTGCTGCGAGGTGACACGCTGGTGGTCAACTCCAAGGTCGGCCGGGCCTGGCCCGCCAACCTGCTGCGTGACCCGCGCTGCAGCCTGTTGGTCGAGGACGGCTACGACTGGGTCAGCGTCAGCGGTCGCGTGGAGGCCGTCACCGACCAGCCCACGGCCCAGGCCGACATCGCTGAGATGGCACGCCGCTACCACCGCCGCGACCCCGACACAGCCGAGCGCATGATCCGCCGGGTCTTCCAGCCACAGACGCGCGTCAGCTTCGTGCTGCACCCCGAGCGCGTGGTCGAGCATCCCGGCGCGTGAGCCCGACCGCCAGGCTCGAGGTCGTCGTCCTCGCGGGCGGCTACGGCGGAGCCAAGCTGAGCCACGGACTGGCCCTGGCCTCGGCCGCGCGGGTGGCGCGGGGTGAGCCGGGGCTCGAGCTTTCGGTCATCGTCAACACCGGCGACGACCTCGAGCTGCACGGCCTGGCTATCTCGCCCGATCTCGACACGGTCATGTACACGCTCGCGGGACTGGCCAACGACGAGACCGGCTGGGGCATGCGCGACGAGACGTGGTCGACGTCGGAGATGCTCGGGCGCTACGGTGCCGATACCTGGTTCCAGCTTGGCGACCGCGACATGGCCACGCACGTGCGTCGCAGCCAGCTCCTGCGCGAGGGTCGCTCGCTGACCCAGGCGACCGCCGAGCTGACCGGCCGACTGGGCCTGAGGGCGCGCCTGCTGCCCATGTCCGACGATCAGGTCAGGACCGAGGTCCGGACGCCCGCGGGCTGGCTGGAGTTCCAGGACTACTTCGTGCGCCGTGGCCATCAGGACACCGTGCTCGAGATCCGCCGGCGCGGCATCGAAGACGCCCGGCCGACCGCGGAGGTGCTGTCCGCCATCGGGGCCGCCCGGCTCATCGTCATCGCCCCCTCCAACCCCTTCGTCTCGGTCGGCACCATCCTGGCCCTGCCCGGTCTGCTGGATGCGCTGCTGGCGGCGGCGGCACCGGTGGTGGCGGTCAGTCCCGTGGTCGGTGGAGTGGCTCTCCGCGGCCCGGCCGACCGCATGCTCGAGTCGCTCGGCGGGACGGCCTCGGCGACCGGGGTCCTGGCCCATTACCGCGAGCACTACCCGGGGCTCGTCGACGTCTTCGTCATCGACCGAGCCGACGCAGCCGAAGCACCGGCCATCGAGGCAGCCGGCGTGGCCATCGAGGTGCTGCCCACGGTCATGCGCTCGCACCGGGACCGGCAGGTGCTGGCCGAGGCGATCCTCGCCGGCCATCTGTCCTTCTGATCCGCGCCACACTGCGACTACCATCAGCCCAGAGATGACGCACGACGACGCCCACCCGCAGACCGCGCTCGAGCCCGTCCACGTTGTGCTGCCGCTGCGCACGGTCTCGGGCGGCAAGGCCCGCCTGGGCGAGGCCCTCGATGCCGAGGAGCGTGAGGAGCTGGTGCTGGGCCTGCTGCTCCACACCCTGACCGTGCTGGGTGCGTGGCCGGTGTGCCGGCGGATCCACCTGGTAAGCCCCGATCCGGCCGTCGGTGCCGCCACCCGGCGGGCGGGCGTCGAGGCCAGGGTCCACCGCCAAGGGAGCGAGGGACTCAACGAGGGTATCCGACTCGGTCTGGCCGCGGCCCGGGCGGAAGGTGCGGGCAGCCTCCTGGTGCTGCCTGGAGACCTGCCCCTGCTCCACGTCGAGCGGCTCGACGAGCTGCTGCTCGCGGCCGATGCGGGGCTCGTGGCTGCGTCGGGCGGGCCCCTGGTCGCGGCCGTACCGTCCGATGCCGGCGGTGGCACCAACGCGCTGCTGCTGCACCCGCCGGGCATCATCGGCCCGGCCTTTGGTCCGGGCAGCTTCGAAGCCCACCTGCGCGCGGCGGAGGCCGCCGGGGCGTCGGTGCAGGTGGTGAGCGATCCCGTGCTCGGCTTCGACCTCGATACGCCCGACGACCTCGAACGTCTGGACCCGGCGCGCCTGCGCGAGCTGATGGCGCTGGGGCGTGCCGCGGTCGACGGGGTCCACGTGTGAGCGGTCGCCTGACCGCCGTGGCCCTGCGGCCGCTGCCGGAGGTCCGCCCGGGCGACGACCTGGGTCGCCTGGTCGCCGAGGCCTGGTGGGACCTGCTCCGCCAGGACGAGGCACTGGCGCCGGCCGACGGTGACGTGCTTGTCGTCACGCAGAAGGTGGTCTCCAAGGCCGAGGGACGGATCGTGCGGCTGGCCGAGGTCGAACCCCGCCCGGAGGCCTTGGAGTGGGCCGCGGCGTGGGACAAGGACGCTCGCCAGGTCGAGGTCGTGCTGCGCGAAACGGCCGAGATCGTGCGCATGGAGCGTGGCGTCATCATCAGCCGCACGCATCATGGCTTCGTCTGCGCCAACGCCGGCGTTGACGCCTCCAACGTCGGAGCCGAGGACGTGGTCACGCTCCTGCCCCGGGACCCTGATCGCTCCGCGCTGGGCCTGCGGGAGGCGATTCGCGCAGAGCTCGGCGTGGACGTGGGCGTGGTCGTCAGCGATTCCTTCGGGCGGCCGTGGCGGAGGGGAATCACCGACGTGGCTCTCGGCGTCTCGGGCTTTCGGCCGCTGGACGACTTGCGGGGGGCCCTCGACACCGAGGGCCGCGAGATGAAAGCCACGGTCGTGGCCGTGGCCGATGAGCTGGCCTCGGTCGCGGAGCTGGCCAGCGGCAAGACCAGCCGCCGCCCGGTCGTGCTCATCCGTGGCGCGGACCTGCCAGCGGGACGCGGCTCGATCACGGGCGACGTGGTCATGCCCCTCGAGCAGGACCTGTTCCGCTAGCGACCGGCTCTGCCAGCGATCGGCTCCGCCAGCGATCGGTTCCGCCGGGACGAGTCCGGCCCGGGAACCGGACCCGTCCTCGCTAGACTCAGCGCATGAAGCTCGGACTCCAGATCAGCTCGTTCACCTGGCCCGGCGGCGATGCAGCCATCGGGCCCACCCTCGCGGACATCGCACGCACCGCCGACGAGGTCGGCTTCGATTCCATCTGGGTCATGGACCACTTCCTGCAGATCGGCTCGGTGGGGGCGCCCGAGGAGCCCATGCTCGAGGGCCTTACCGCGCTGGGCTTCATGGCGGCAAACACCAGGCGAGCCCGCCTCGGCCTGATGGTCGGCGGTATCCACTACCGCCAGGCAGGACTGTGGATCAAGGCCGCGACCACGCTCGACGTGCTCAGCGGCGGGCGCTCGTACTTCGGCATCGGCGCGGCCTGGAACGAGCAGGAGTCACGCGCCTGGGGCTTCCCGATGCCCTCGCTGGGTGAGCGCTTCGAGATGCTGGAGGAGACGCTGCAGCTGGCTCACGCCGCGTGGTCGGGGGAGCAGGGCACGCGTGAGCCCTTCGAGGGACGCCACTACCGGGCCGCCGACCCGCTCAACAGCCCGCAGGCGCTGAGCCGGCCGCACCCGCCCATCTTCATCGGCGGTGGTGGCGAGCGACGCACGCTCAAGCTGGTGGCCAGGTACGCCGACGCCTGCAACGTCTTCGGCACCGACCCCGCCCAGCTGCGCCACAAGTTCGGGGTGCTGGAGCGCCACTGTCAGACGGTCGGGCGCGACTACTCCCGGGTCGAGAAGACGCTCCTGACCCAGGTCTCCATCACCCCGGACGGCGCCGGTGGCTCGCTCACGCCCGAGGCCATGGTCGAGCGCCTGGGACAGACCGCCGAGGCCGGCGCCCAGCATGCGATCTTCAGCCTCCGGAACGTGACCGATCTCTCCAGGCTCGAGCTCATCGGCCGCTCGGTCATCCCTCAGCTGCGGGACGTGGGCGACCCCTCCCCGCTTCCCTGAGCCGACGCTTCATCCGGC
>JASFQX010000133.1:0-5654 GCA_050115215.1 Chloroflexota bacterium | reverse complement strand
GCGCAACGCCGAGGGCGAACGCTTCATGTGGCGCTACCTGCCCGAGGCACGGCGCGACGAGTACGCGGCCACCGACGAGGAGGCCCGTGCCTGGGTCGACGACCTCACGGAGGGTCGCCAGAGCAGTCACCGCCGCCCGCCGGAGCTGTCCACCCGCGACAACGTCGCCCGCGCCATCTACACCGAGGTCAAGGAGGGCCGCGGCTCCCCGCACGGCGGCGTGTTCCTCGACATCAGCTACCTGCCGGCCGAGCGTGTGCGAGCCAAGTTGCCCTCGATGTACGAGCAGTTCAAGGAGCTGGCCGACGTCGACATCACGGCCGGGCCCATGGAGGTCGGGCCCACGATGCACTACATCATGGGCGGCATCCGCGTGGACGCCGAGGACGGCCAGACGACGACGCCGGGCCTGTATGCTGCGGGCGAGGTCGCTGCCGGGCTGCATGGCTCCAACCGCCTGGGCGGCAACTCGCTGACGGACCTGCTCGTCTTCGGGCGGCGCGCCGGTGAGTCGGCGGCGGAGGCGGCGGCCTCTCTGCCGGCGTCGGGCGAGCTGGCCGGCGATTTCGTGGACGAGTCGGTCGAGGCCATGTTCGCACCCTTCGAGCGTGAGGCGGGCGAGGATCCCAACCGCCTGCACGCCGAGCTCCAGGAGACGATGTCCGGGCTCGTCGGCATCTTCCGCGTGGAGTCGGACCTGAAGGAGGCGATCGAGCGCATCGAGGGCTACAAGGAGCGCTGGCACGGGCTGCGCGTGACCGGTCCACGTCGCTTCAACCCGGCCTGGGACCTCGTCTTCGAGCTGCGCAGCATGCTGACCGTCTCTGAGGCCATCGCCCGCTCCGCGCTGGAGCGCGAGGAGAGCCGCGGTGCCCACTCGCGGCTGGATTTCGCGGGCATGCGTGACGGGTGGGACACGGTGAACGTCACCACCTCCCGCGATGGCGACGAGATGGCCGTTCGACGGACCCCCGTCGTGGAGCTCCCGGCGGAGCTGGCCGAGCACGTCGCGGTGAAGGCCTAGGCCATGGCGGACGAAGCGAAGCTCTGGGTCAATCGCGGGGAAGCGAACGAGGAAGGGGAGTTCTACGAGTACACCGTGCCGGCGGGGGAGGGCATGGTCGTGCTCGATGCCATCCACTGGATCCAGCAGAACGTGGAGCCGGATCTGGCGGCGCGCTGGAACTGCAAGGCCGCCAAGTGCGGCTCCTGCTCGGCCGAGGTCAACGGGAAGCCGTCGCTGATGTGCAAGACGCGGCTGTCTGACTTCCCCGAGGGCGAGGCCATCACGGTCGAGCCCATGCGCACGTTCCCGCGGGTTCGCGACCTCGTCACCGACGTCTCCTGGAACTACGAGATCAACAAGCTCATCACGCCCTTCACACCGCCCGATGAGCCGCAGAGCGAGTGGCGCTGGCAGCAGGAAGACGGAGAGCGGAGCCAGGAGTTCCGCAAGTGCATCGAGTGCTTCCTGTGCATGGACACGTGCCACGTGCTGCGCAATCACGAGACCGACTACGAGTTCTTCGGCCCGCGGTTCTTCGTCCGCGCCGCCTCGCTGGAGATGCATCCCCTGGACCAGGCCGACCGGGCGGAGCAGCTCAAGTACCAGGGTGGCATCGGCTACTGCAACATCAACAAGTGCTGCACCGAGGTCTGTCCCGAGTACATCAAGATCACCGACAACGCCATCATCCCGCTGAAGGAGCGCGTGGCCGACCAGTACTACGACCCGGTCCGCTGGCTCTGGCGCAAGATCCGTGGCGACCGCTACGGCGCTTCGGCCGAAGCCCGTGCGGGGGCCGCCGCGGCTGGACCCGCCGTCGAGGTCTCTGACGAGGCGAGGGTGCTCGATGGGAAGGCCGGAGGTGATGTGACGAGTTCTGGCGCCAGGGCTGACGCGGCTGTGGATTCCGACGCCAAGGCTGGCGAGGCCGCGAGTTCCGGCCAGGGGGCGTCCGGCACGAAGGCCTCGTCCGGCGCCCAGACTGCTGATGCGACGGGGTCCGGCCAGAAGGCGTCGGACGCAAGGTCGACTGGCACGAAGACGCCATCGAATACGGAATCGTCCGGCCAGAAGGCGTCCGGCACCGGGGCGTCATCCGGCACGAAGACGTCATCCGGCACGAAGACGTCATCCGGCACGAAACCGTCGGGTTCGAAGAAGTCCGGCACCGGGGCGTCATCCGCCAGGAAGGCGTCTGGCAGGAAATCGTCCGGCCAGAAGCCGTCCGGCACGGGAGCGGCTGGCGACTAGATGGTCGACCGCCTGCTCATCCGCACCGACGGTGCCTCGCGCTCCAACCCGGGACCGGCGTCGGCCGGGGCGGTGCTCATCGACGCCTCGCTGCCCAATGCCGCGGCGGTCGACGCCCCGCCGCTCTCCGTCGTTGCACGCCCGCTGGGGGTGCAGACCAACAACGTGGCCGAGTACACCGCGCTGGTGCTGGCGCTGCAGGAGGCCCAGCGGCTGGGCGCGCGCGAGATCGACCTGCGGCTGGACTCGCAGCTCATCGTGCAGCAGCTGCACGGGCGCTGGAAGGTCAAGGATCCCAAGATGCGAGTGCACTGGGCCGAGGCGCGTGAACTGCTCGCGACCTTCGATCGCTGGGATGCGACACACGAGCCGCGCGCCACCAACAAGGCAGCCGACGCGCTGGCCAATCTCGCCCTCGACGACCCTGCCGCGGCGGCCGAGCTGGAGGCCAAGTACCGCTCGTAGAACAGGATGCGCTGCGCCGCGCTCGGTAACGATGCGTTGCCTTTGACGGACAGTGAAGCCCTGCCGCGAGCTGCCCGCCGGCGCCTCTGCCGCGGTCTTCTGTCGCTGGCTGGAACACCCTGCGTGCCAACTCGACGTATTGACCGCCGATTCCGTTGGTTTGGTGCGTGGGGCGCACCAGGCTGTCACGGTGGGACTACAGGTGTTCCGAAGCCGCGAGTCCGAGCGTCGGTCGGTCGAGTTGGCACGCTCAGTGTTCCAGCGCTCGAAACCGTGCGCTCTGGCCCGGAGCGGCGCGCGTTCGCCGGCTCTGAGGCCGGCCGACGCGGGCAGGTCCGCGGGCTGCGGGTCATTCACCCTGCGACTCAACGTGACCAGCCGGTCGCGATTCGTGCAGGTCTGAGCCGCCCGGTGGATGGCGCTGACGCCGCGAGTCACCCAGCGTTTGAGACCGGCAGATTCCGTGGCATTCGCGTCACGTTGAGTCAGTGGGTGGATGCTCTACGGGGGCCACCACCGGCGGGCCGATGTGCGACAGGGGACCATCACCGGCGGGCCGATGCGTGCTGTGCCACTGAACGTGCCCCGGGTGCGCGGCTGCCATCAGCCGTCGCTGGTGCTAGATTGAAACGTCCAGCGAGGTGGCTGGATGGTCGCGTGTGGCGGGGCGACCCGTCACCCGAGGAAAGTCCGAGCACCACGACGCACGGTAGCGGGTAACACCCGTCCGCCGCGAGGCGCGGACCAGCGCCACAGAGACGAGTCGGTTCGGTTTCGGCCGGGCCGGGTGAAACGGGCAAGCTCTACCCGGTGCAAGGCCAAATAGGAGGGCACGTGTCGGCGCGAGCCGCACAGGGGTGCGTCGCCCCGCCTTCGGGTCGGCCGCAAGAGGCGTCGGGCAACCGGCGTCCTAGATGGATGACCATCCCCGCGTGAGCGGGACAGAACTCGGCTTACAGGCTGCCTCGCTGGTCTCTTGTCACAGTCCCGTCATCGCTTCGTCGTGCGAATGTTGCACCCTCAACCACCTATCGCACGCGCACCGAGACGAAGCGAGGAGAGATCAATGCGACGAACGCTGCCTATCGCCACGACCACGATCCTGGCCCTCAGCGCCGTGGCGGCACCCGCTGCCGCCCAGGACGCAGGGATGGACCGCATCGACATGCCCGCCGGCTGGGCGCCGGAAGGCATCACGACCGACGGCACCACGCTGTACGCGGGTTCTCTGGCGAACGGCGCCATCCTCACGGCAGACCCTGCGACGGGCGAGACAGCGGTCCTCGTCGACGGAGCCGAGGGCCTGGTCGTGGCCGGCATCGAGTACGACGACTACGGGCGCCTCTGGGCTGCCGGCGCGACCGGCACCGAGGTGCGGGTCTACGACGCCCAGAGCGGCGAGCTACTGGCCACCTATCCCTTCGAGGGTGGCTTCCTCAACGATGTGGCGGCCACCGCGGATGCGGTCTACATCACCGATTCGTTCGTGCCCCAGGTCGCGGTGGTCCCGCTGGGCGAGGACGGCGCGCTCCCCGAGGCCGGGGAGGCCACGACCCTGCCGATCAGCGGCGACCTCGAGTACGGCGAGGATTTCAACGCCAACGGCATCGTGGCCACGCCCGCCGGGCTGGTCATCGTCCACTCGGCACTGGGACAGCTCTACCGCGTTGACCCCGCCACGGGCGAGTCGTCGCTCATCGAGACTGGAGATGTCGAGCTGACCGCGGGCGACGGGCTGGAGCTCGACGGCTCCACCCTGCACGTGGTGCGGAACCGGCTCAACCAGATCGTCTCGCTCGAGCTGGACGAGGCGGTGACGTCGGCCACGCTCATCGGCGAAGCCACCTCCGACGATTTCGATGTGCCCACGACGGTGGCCCAGCTGGGCGACGACCTGTGGGCCGTGAACGCCCGCTTCGGGACCGACGCCACGCCCGAGACCGAGTACTGGATGACGCGCGTCGACGCCCCGCAGGGCATGGATGGCTGATCGATCGACCAGCCCTGGTCCTCGCCCTTCGCCTGAGGACCGCTAGACTCGCGCCGCAGGGCACCGACCGGTGCCGCTAACGAGAAGGAGTCGCCCCCTTATGATCGGTTCGCGTACGCGCCTGACCGCGGTCGCTGGAAGCATGGCCCTCACGATGTCGCTTGCCGCTGCTCCTGCGGTCGTGGCGCAGGACGACCCTGCGTCCACCATCCAGAGCTTCATGGACGCGGTCGCGGCCAAGGACTTCGAGGCGCTGCCGTCCTACTTCTGCGAGGCAGAGGCGGAGCAGGCGGCCCAGTTCGATTTGACCGAGCTGTCGGCCGGCATGCCCGAAGGCATTGACGTGCAGTCGTTGCTGGACGCGTTCATCTTCGACATCCAGCTCGACAGCCTCGAGGTCGTCAGCCAGAGTGACACCGAAGCGGTGGTCCAGGTGGTGGGTTCGATGGCCATGGACATCGACCCGGAGCCCCTGATGCCATTCATCGAGACCGTCATCGAGATGAGCGGCATGGAGGCTGACGAGGACACCATGAACATGTTCATGGGCATGATGATGGCCGAGTTCGAGGCCCAGGCCGAGGACATCGACGGCGAGGTCACGCTCGTGCCCGGCGAGGAACGCGCCTGGGTGATCTGCAGCGACCTCGACTTCGGCGACGACATGGCCGAGGACATGGCCGAGGACGACATGGCCGACGACATGTCCGACGACGACATGGTCGCTGAGCCCACCGAAGAGCCGACCGAGGAGGATGCGAGCGAGTAGCCTCGCGGCTCCGGCCGGCCGCCCGGGCCGGCACGACACCACGAGACGCCCGTCCCTCCAAGGGGCGGGCGTTCCGATTCCTGGTCCTCCGACCCTGAGCCGGGCGATGGGGCCGGGTCAGTCCTCGTCCGGACGGAAGATGCCCGACGCGGTGCAGGCATCGCAGATCGGGC
>JASFQX010000132.1:0-5686 GCA_050115215.1 Chloroflexota bacterium | reverse complement strand
CGCCTCGGAACCGGCGGCGACGACGAGTGCTTCCTGCGCCGCTACCGCCCGGACGGATCCAGGCGCTGGATGCGCGTGTTCGGGACCGACAGCGACGATCACTGCAACGACGTCGCGGTCGCGCGCAACGGCTCGGTCTATGTGGTCGGCTTCACCGACGGCACCCTCCAGGGCACGTCGGCCGGCGACCAGGATGCCTTCGTCCGCAAGTACCGGCGTGACGGGAAGGTCGTCTGGACCCGGCAGTTCGGGACCAGCGGGCCCGACCAGGCCTTCGCGGTCGCGGTCGACAACGCCGGCAACGTCATCGTGGTCGGCTTCACCGCGGGCAACCTCGGCGGCAACACGTCGCTTGGCATCGTCGACGCATTCGTGCGCAAGCTTCGACCCAACGGCAGGCATGTCTGGACACGGCAGTTCGGGTCAGGCCAGGCCGATGCCGCCCATGGGGTCGCAGTCGACGCGTCGCGCAATATCGTGGTCGTGGGTCAGACCGAAGGATCGATCGGCGGCGCGCCCGCCAGGGGCGGAGCGGACGCGTTCGTGCGCAAGCTTCGACCCAACGGCGAGCGCCTGTGGACGCGCACACTGGGGACCCCGGAAGATGACGTGGCCCTGGACGTCACCGTCGACCACGACGGCAGGATCTACCTCGTCGGCCAGACGACCGGCGCGCTTCCGGGCCAGAACGCCCGCGGTGGCGGTGACGGGTTCGTGCGTAGGTACCGGCCGAACGGCAGCAGCGTCTGGACCCGGCAGTTCGGCACGCCCGGTCAGGATTGGGCCATCGCGGCCGCCGTCGACCACCGGGGACGCCTGTACGTCGCGGGCGGGATCAGCGTCGTCTCGCGTGATGGGTTCGTCATGAAGATGCGGCCCGATGGGAAGATGGCCTGGTTCCGCAAAGCGGGTTCACGTACCTCCTGGGAGGACAGCTACGGCGTTGCCGTCGACCGCAAGCGTCACGTGTTCGTGGTGGGCCTGACGGGCGGCTCGATGGGCGGCCAGCCGTGGTCCGGCGCCTGGGACGCCTGGGTGCGCAAGTACCGGCCGTGAGCCCGACCGGTCGGACTCAGTCGAATACCGGCAGGACGCTGTCCTCGGCGCACCTGGCCTCCACCTCGTCGGGTTCGACCGGCGCGGCCGCGGAGAGGTTCTCGTAGCCGTCGTCGGTGATGAGCAGGTCGTCCTCGATGCGGATCCCGAGGCCCAGGAACGCGGGCGGCACCTCGTACGCGAAGGTGCCGGCGTCCGCCTCGCGGCGCTCGATCTCGGCCCTGGCGCCGGCCCGACCCAGCTCGAAGGTCAGCCGCAGCCGCTCGTCGGGGTCGTAGGCGGCATGCGAGAGGGCGAGGGCAGCCTTTTCCCGGGCGACGTACACGCCCGGCTCCACGGTGAAGGCCATGCCCGGCTCCAGCAGCCGGCCCTCCCCTCCGAGGCGCGTGGTCCCGGCATCGTGCACGTCGATGCCCAGCCAGTGCCCTGTGCCGTGGAAGAAGAACTGGCGGTACCAGCCCTTGGCCACGACCTCCTCCGCCGGGCCCGGCAGCAGGCCCAGCTCCACCAGCCCCGCCGAGAGCACCTCCACCGCGCGCGCGTGCATGTCGGTGAAGGGCAGGCCCGGGCGGCACATGGCCATGACCTCCTGCTGGGCCCGCAGCACCAGCTGGTAGAGCTCGCGCTGGGGCGTGCTGAAGCGCCCGTTGACCGGGAAGGTGCGGGTGATGTCGGAGGTCAGGTGACGGTACTCGGCGCCGGCGTCGACCAGCAGCAGCTCGCCATCCTCGAGCCCGGCGGCGTTCTCGATGTAGTGAAGGATGCAGGCGTTCTCGCCGCCGGCCACGATCGAGCCGTAGCCCACGCGCTCGGCGCCCATCACGCCGAAGACGTACTCCACCACCGCCTGCACCTGGCGCTCGGTCCGGCCCGGCGCGGCGAAGCGCATGGCCTCGGTGTGAGCGGCGGCGCTGATGCGGCAGGCTTCCCGCAGCGCCTCGATCTCGTCGGCCGACTTGACCAGGCGCAGCTCGTGGAGGAGCGCACGGACGTCGACGATCTCGACCGGCACCTGCACCCCGGACTTGCGGGCATAGCCGCGCACGGCACGCACGGCGCCGAGCACCGCGTCATCGACCGGCCCGCCCACCGCGTAGCCCACCGAGCGCCGGCCGGCCAGGCGCACCCGTAGCTGGTCGGGTAGCGCCTCGAGCGGATAGGCCACATCGGCACCGAAGCGCTCCCGCGCACCTTCGACGCCGGCCCGTCGCCCGGTCCAGGCCTCGGCCTCGGGGTCGCGTTGACGGACGAACAGGCTGTACGGCTGGTCCGAGGTGGCGTCGAACACGGCCACGGCATCGGGCTCGCTGAAGCCGGTCAGGAAGTGGAAGTCCGAATCCTGGCGAAACGGGTGCGGCACGTCGTCGTTGCGGATCTGCTCCCGCCCGGCGGGGATGACGGCGAGGGTGTCCCCCAGACGGGCGAGCAGGTGCGCTCGGCGAGACGCGAAGCGGTCGTCGCTCATGCCTTGAGCCTAGCGCGGCGGCGGCTCGTGCGGATGTGCCCGCAACACCGGCCGTGGTGCTTCAGAGGGCAGGCACGATGGCAACATCGGGCTGCGCGTTGTAGACCCCGGCTCCGGCGCCGATGGCCTCGGTCTGGCGCACCATCTGGCGCCGAGCGCACCCCGACAGCCATCCAGGGTCAATCGGAGCTGGAGACGAACGAACCGTCTGGCCGGCGACCGGTGCGCCGCCGGCCATGGCCACGATCACCATCAGCCCTGGGCCCGGCAGCCACGACGTACACGACTCGACTCCCGGTCGGCACATCCGCCCCGGCCCGCGGCCGTGTGCGGACGACACAACCCTCCGGCACCCGGTCGGATCGACGGGCGGCGCGGCGAGCGGTTCCCAGACCAGCCTCGCGCAGCATGGAGAGTGCCTCGTCCTCGTCACGGCCGCGGACATCGGGGACGGTGACATGGGGGCGGGCGCCAACGGTGAGGGTGACGATGCTGTCAGGCTCGAGCGTGCCGCCTGGCGGCGGGTCCTGCTCGAGCACGCGACCCCAGAGCGTCTGATGCGAAGCTCGCTCAACGACCTCCGTGTGGATCCGTACCAGACGAGCTTGCCGTCGCGCCTCCGTGCTGGGCAGCCCGACGAGGTCAGGCGCGTGCGCTGGTGACTGGATGGGCGTGTCCGAGCTGCCCGGCGCCACCGCCGGGAGCTCAGCGGGCAGGGACCAGCGACCACCAAGGATGGTTGGCAGGTGGCGTCGCATCGAGCCGCGACCTCATCGCACACGACCGCGGGTCTGACGCACCTGGCCATGATCCCGCGGGTCGAGGTGGCCGGACTCTGCTCCGGCGCGAGGCGTCGTGTCAATCACCCCGGTGGTGAAGAAACCCTAACCTGCTCGACACCGACGAGCGCATCGACGACGAGGGGCTGACAGGCGTACATTCCACGCGAGATCGCGGTGCGCATTCCGGCCGCCGTGCGCCTTGAGCGGCATCGCGACGCGAGGTCCCAACCGCCATGACGAGGCGTCGTCTGTCACCGATTCGGCAGTCCCTCATGCCCGAAAGCGGCCCGGCGGCGGCGCCAACTCCGTGGGCAGCCAAGCGTCGTGCTCTAGCGGCTGACATGGTCATCTCCGAGTGGAGCGGAGACCTCGACACGGCCCCCGTGGCTACGCCGGTGCCGGCCCCCACATCGGTCGCGGCCATCGGCTTCGTGGACTTCGATGCGCTCGATTCGATCCACGAGTGCCGGGTCGTGACCACCGTGGGGACGCGCTGGTGACGGCCCCGGGCGGCCGGCGGCCGTCAGGAGCCGGGCCCGGCCGGCCGACCCGGATCGGCCGTGATGCCGGCCTGCTCGAGGCGAGGGAGTCTCGACGGCTGGCGGCTCGCCTGGCCGCGACCCAGCGCCGGCTCGGTCAGGCGGCTGATCTCGGGAGCAGCTCGCCGATGTCTCCGGCCGGCCCCACCGGGGGCCCTCCCGTGCCACGAGCGTCGACCGTACGCCGGCTGCTCGGGCGCCTGCCGGGCCTTCATCGACGCGAGCAGGCCTGACTCCTCGCCCGCGCCCTGACCCCATTGGGGCGCCGCCTCATCGAGGCCGGCCGTCCGGGCTCGCTCGCGCCACGATCCGACCGCTGGCAGGAGTACCTCCGACGCCTCGAGCCCACGTCGGACGGTGAGCTGTGGGCGGTCGAAGACGACGGTGTCGTCGTTCGGCTCGAGGGCCAGGCGCTGGTGGACGGCTCCGCTGGCCGGAGGAGCGCCAGTGGTTCGCCGTCGTCGCTGCCGGACGGATCGCTGTGGCGGGTCGTTCGCGGGACCGACGGCGCGCCGATGCTGGCAGCCTCCAGCGGGGACGGGGCCTGGGAGCTCCAGGACGCGACCGGCCTCGAGTCGCTCCTGGTGCCCGGCGCCGCGCGCTACACCTTCGGGCGCACGGCCGACGGCCGCACCTGGTTCGGCGTCGACCACGGCGCGCGAGGCGGCGGTCTGGCCGTGCACGCGGGTGATGGCTGGACGCTGCTGGGCGAGCAGGACCCTGAGCGCGCGCTGCGCGTTCGGGCCATGGAGCCGGACCCTGATGGCTCGCTGTGGGTGCTCGGAAGCGTGGGCGCGCCGGGCCCGAGTACGCGCCATGTGCTGGTGCGCATCACGGACGACCGCATGGAGATCCTCGACGATGCGGCCGGCATGCCCCGGTCGCGGATGCAGGCCTGGACCGGTTGGTCTCCGTTGCAGGTTGGCGCGCTGGCCATCGACCGCCGCGGCAAGATCTGGTTCTCGATCGACGACGTCGGGCTCTGGACCTATGACTCGACCGGGTTCAGGCGGATCACGAGGCCCGAGCTGCGGGCCGGTGCGCTCGACCTCGAGACGGCGCCCGACGGCAGCATCTGGGCCGTCTCCCGGCACGGGGCCCTCTACCGCCTGGCCGATCCGGTCGCTCCGCAGGCGCCGAGCGTGGAGCCCGTTCAGTACGATGCGCTCGCGAGCACGCAATGGAGGGCGCCATGACCGTCGAGACCGACCGCCGATCCTGGGAACACCTGCGCGAGTTGGCGGCGGCCCATGACCGCGAGGGCCTTGACGCTGCCATCGAGGCCATGGAGCCCGACGAGGCCGTGCGCGCCATCCTGCGGCTCGAGCCGGAAGACCAGCAGGCGCTCCTGACGACGCTCTCGCCACCCGAAGCCGCGGACATCATCGAGGACGCGCCAGACGAGCAGGCGGCCGACCTCATCGAGCAGCTGACTCCGGCCGACGCGGCAGCCATCGTCACCGAGATGCAGAGCGACGAGCAGGCGGACCTCATCGCCGACCTGAGCCCTGCCGAGGCGGACGCCATCCTCGAGGAGCTGGCCCCGGACGTGGCCACCGAGGTGCGGGCCATGGCCGACTACGCCGACGACGTGGCCGGCGGCCTGATGATCACCGAGTTCCTGGCGGTGGGCGAGAACGTGACCGTCGGCGCGGCGCTCGATCAGCTGGTGGTGAACGCCGAGGACAGCGATGACCACTTCAGCCGCTACGTCTACGTGCTCAGCCCGCTCGGCCGGCTGGTCGGAGTGGCCGCCGCCAGCGAGCTGGCCGCGGCGCCACGCTCGAAGCGCATCGCCGACGTGATGGCCCCGCCGCGCTTCACCAGCGCCGCCACCGACCTCG
>JASFQX010000131.1:0-5699 GCA_050115215.1 Chloroflexota bacterium | reverse complement strand
GAGAAGTTCGTGCGCTCCAACCAGGGCACCTGCATCAACCACCGGCCGGTGGTCGATGTCGGCATGCGCGTGGCCGAGAACGCCGTCCTCGCCGATTCCTCCTCCACCGATGATGGCGAGCTCGCGCTCGGGCGCAACATCCTGGTCGCCTTCATGAGCTGGGAGGGCGGGAACTACGAGGACGCCATCGTCGTCTCCGACCGCCTCGTGCGCGAGGACCTCTTCACCAGCATCCACATCGAGAAGCACGAGCTGGAGTCACGCGACACCAAGCTCGGCCCGGAGGAGATCACCCGCGACATCCCCAACGTGGGCGAGGACTCCCTGAAGGACCTCGACGAGGATGGCGTGGTCTACATCGGCGCCGAGGTCCAGCCCGGCGACATCCTGGTAGGCAAGATCACGCCCAAGGGCGAGACCGAGCTGACGGCCGAGGAACGCCTGTTGCGGGCCATCTTCGGCGAGAAGGCGCGCGAGGTGAAGGACTCCAGCCTGCGCCTGCCGCATGGTGAGCGGGGCAAGGTCGTCGACATCCGTGAGTTCAACCGCGACAGCGGCGACGAGCTGCCTCCGGGCGTGAACCGCCTGATTCGCGTGAGCGTCGCGGCCAAGCGCAAGATCAGCGTCGGCGACAAGATGGCCGGCCGTCACGGCAACAAGGGCGTCGTGGCCAAGATCCTGCCCCAGGAGGACATGCCCTTCCTGCCCGACGGCACGCCGGTCGACATCATCCTCAACCCGCTGGGCGTGCCCTCGCGCATGAACATCGGCCAGATCCTCGAGACGCATCTGGGCTGGGCGCTCCACGAGCGCGGCCAGCAGGAGGGCCGCACCATCAGGGCCGCCACGGCCGTCTTCGATGGTGCCCGCGAGGACCAGATCGAGCAGGAGCTGCTCGATGCAGGCCTGCCCGTCACCGGCAAGACCAGGCTGCGCGACGGTCGGACCGGCGAGGAGTTCGATCGCGAGGTCACCGTCGGCTACATCTACATGCTCAAGCTGCACCACCTGGTGGAGGACAAGATCCACGCCCGCTCCACCGGCCCCTACAGCCTCATCACCCAGCAGCCGCTCGGTGGCAAGGCCCAGTTCGGCGGCCAGCGCTTCGGCGAGATGGAGGTCTGGGCCCTGGAGGCCTACGGCGCCGCCAACATCCTCCAGGAGCTCCTGACGGTGAAGTCCGACGACGTGATGGGCCGAGTCCAGACCTACGAGGCCATCGTCAAGGGCGAGGACATCCAGGCCCCCGGCGTGCCGGAGTCCTTCAAGGTCCTGATCAAGGAGCTCCAGAGCCTCGGGCTCAGCGTGGAGATCCTGAACGAGAACGAAGAAGAGATCCACTTCGCCGAGGATCCCTCGGCCTACCCGCTGCCAGACCTTGGCGGCATCAACCTCGCTGGGTTCGAGGACTAGCCACCCCTGGGCCACCGGCCCGGAGCGCGACTCCGGGCCGCCCGCGCATCCCGCGCCGCTGACGACGGTGCGGCACAAGGAGAACGATGCTCGAGGTCAACAACTTCAACGCCATCCGCATCTCGCTGGCCTCACCCGACCAGGTCCGTGACTGGTCGAAGGGCGAGGTCACCAAGCCCGAGACCATCAACTACCGCACGCTGCGGCCGGAGAAGGACGGGCTCTTCGACGAGCGCATCTTCGGTCCCTCGCGCGACTGGGAGTGCTACTGCGGCAAGTACAAGCGCATCCGCTACAAGGGCATCATCTGCGACAAGTGCGGCGTCGAGGTCACGCGCGCCAAGGTGCGCCGTGAGCGCATGGGCCACATCCAGCTGGCCAGCCCGGTCAGCCACATCTGGTACTTCAAGGGCACGCCCAGCCGGCTGGGCATCTTGCTCGACATCAGCCCGCGCAACCTCGAGGGCGTGCTCTACTTCGCCAAGTACATCGTCACCTGGGTCGATGAGGACGCCCGCGCCAAGCTGCTGCAGCAGCTGGAGGACGAGGCCGAGGGACGCGGCGGTCGCGGCGGCCAGGCCCTGGCCGATCTCGAGGACCGCCTGCAGGCAGACATCAACAAGCTCTCCGATGAGCTGAACGCAGACCTCGAACAGTTCAAGAAGGAGCGCGAGCAGGAGCGCGAGACCCGCACCGCCCAGCTGGTCGAGGCCCAGCAGGCGACCGAGGCCGCGCTCAAGACCCTCGGCCAGGAAGCGGCCAGCGAGCCGGTCGTCTTCGAGGAAACGGGCGAGGTCCTGGTGGCTGCCGGCGAGCAGGCCACCAGAGCCACCTTCGACCAGCTGCGGGCCATGACCGCCGAGCTGGTGGAGAAGATCAACGACGACATCAAGGAGAAGGAGGACCTCGAAGAGGCGGCCGTCTCGCAGAAGATCGAGGATGCCAAGCTCGAGATGTCGGCCGCCATCGAGGCCGAGCAGGAGCGCCTCAAGGTGGAGGCCGAGGGCCTGAAGGAGGAGATCCGCAGGGCCAAGGAGGAGATCACCAAGCTGCAGGCCGGCGACCTCCTGCCCGAGGTCTCGCTCGATGGCTGGAACTACCGCGACCTCGATCGCAAGTACGGCAGCGGCATCCGCGGCGGACAGCGTCTCTTCGCGGCCGGCATGGGCGCCGAGGCCGTGCGCGAGCGCATCACGCGACTCGACCTCGAAGAGCTCTCGGCCACCCTCCACAGCGAGGTTCGCACGACCAGCGGCATGCGCCGCAAGAAGGCCATCAAGCGCCTGCGCCTGATCGAGGCCTTCCGCAAGTCGGGCGCGCGTCCCGAGTGGATGATCCTCTCGGTGCTGCCGGTCATCCCGCCGGACCTGCGGCCCATGGTCCAGCTCGACGGCGGCCGTTTCGCGACCTCCGACCTCAACGACCTCTACCGACGGGTCATCAACCGCAACAACCGGCTCAAGCGCCTGCTCGAGCTGGGCGCCCCCGAGATCATCATCCGCAACGAGAAGCGGATGCTGCAGGAGGCCTGCGACGCGCTCATCGACAACGGTCGGCGCGGCCGGGCCATCGCCGGCACCGGCAACCACCGGCTCAAGAGCCTGTCCGACATGCTCAAGGGCAAGCAGGGCCGCTTCCGCCAGAACCTGCTGGGCAAGCGCGTCGACTATTCGGGCCGGTCGGTCATCGTGGTCGGCCCCGACCTCCAGCTGCACCAGTGCGGCCTGCCCAAGAAGATGGCGCTCGAGCTGTTCAAGCCCTTCGTCATGCGGCAGCTGGTGGAGAAGAACTACGCCCACAACATCAAGAGCGCCAAGCGTCTGGTGGAGCGGGTCGAGGACGTCGTGTGGGACGTGCTGGAGGAGGTCATCCGCGACCATCCGGTGCTGCTCAACCGGGCGCCGACGCTGCACCGCCTCGGCATCCAGGCCTTCATGCCCAAGCTCGTCGAGGGCTCGGCCATCCAGATCCACCCGCTCGTCTGCTTCGCCTTCAACGCCGACTTCGACGGCGACCAGATGGCCGTCCACGTCCCGCTCAGCCGTGACGCCCAGGACGAGGCCCGGCGCATGATGCTCTCGACCGAGAACCTGCTGAGCCCGTCCGACGGCGCGCCGGTGGTGGCTCCGACCCAGGACATGATCCTCGGCTGCTACTACCTGACCCTGGACTCGGCCACGCCGATCGAGGGCCCCGTGCCCACCTTCGAGACCGACAGCGAGGCGCTGCTGGCCTTCGAGCTGGGCGCCATCGACACCCGCGACCAGGTCGACGACCTGCCCGGCCACAGGGTGCGCCGCCTCGGGCTCCACAGCCCGGTCCGCGTCGCCCGGGTCGAGGTCTGGGACGACGAGGCCGAGGGGCTGGTGGAGCGGTCCATCGAGTCGACCGTGGGCCGGCTGATCTTCAACCAGATCCTGCCCCCGCGCCTGCGCTACACCGACAAGACCAACCGGTCCATGGCCCGCACGCAGCTGCGCGAGGTCGTGGCCGACTGCTATCGCCTGCTCGGCCGCAACGCGACCGCCCACCTCGTCGACGGCATCAAGACCATCGGCTTCCGCTACGCCACCCAGGGTGGCATGACCATCGCCGTCGACGACATCAAGGTGCCCGAGGCCAAGCACGATCTGCTGGCCGTCGCGGACGGCCGCGTCGTCGACATCGACATGCAGTATCAGCGGGGCCTGATCACCGACGACGAGCGCTACACGCGTGTCGTCGAGGTCTGGCGCGAGACGACCGATGCGGTCAGCGGTCAGATGATGGAGACCCTCGACCCCGAGGGCTCGGTCACGATGATGACCGCCTCCGGCGCCCGCGGCAACAAGGGCAACATCGGCCAGCTCGGCGGCATGCGAGGCCTCATGGCCGATCCCTCCGGCCGCATCATCGAGGTGCCGGTCCGCTCCAACTTCCGTGAAGGCATGAGCGTGCTGGAGTACTTCATCTCCACCCACGGTGCCCGCAAGGGCCTCGCTGACACCGCGCTGCGCACGGCCGACTCGGGCTACCTCACGCGCCGCCTGGTCGACGTGGCCCAGGACGTCATCACCCGCGACGACGACTGCGGCACCGAGGAGGGCACCTGGATCACGCGCGCCGAGACCGAGGAGTTCGCCGGCTCCGAGCCCGACGCATACTGGCGCCGGCTGGTGGGTCGCTTCGCGGCCGGTCCGGTCAGCAGGCCCGATGCCCGCAAGAAGGACAAGCCGCTGGTCGAGACGGGCGAGCTCATCACCGAGAACCTGGCCCGCGAGATCGACGCCGGCGGCGTGGACGAGGTCCTGGTGCGCTCGGCGCTGACCTGCCAGTCACGGCTCGGTGTCTGCCGCACCTGCTACGGCCGCAACCTCGCCACGCGCGAGCTGGTGGAGGTGGGCGAGGCCGTGGGCATCATCGCGGCCCAGTCCATCGGCGAGCCCGGCACGCAGCTGACCATGCGCACGTTCCACACCGGCGGTGTGGCCGGTACCGACATCACGGCCGGCCTCCCGCGCGTGGAGGAGCTGTTCGAGGCGCGCATGCCCAAGGGCAAGGCCGAGATCAGCCACATCGACGGGGTGGTCGAGGTCCTCGAGGGCGAGGACGGGACCCGCAGGGTCAAGGTCACCAGCCGCGAGGTCTTCGACGTTCCCCTCAAGCTGGGCAAGAAGCACGAGCGTCTGGTGGCTGATGGCGACGTCGTCGAGGCCGACCAGCTGGTGGCCCGGCTGGAGAAGAAGAACGACGAGGTGGAGGAGGTCCGTGCCCCCGAGGCCGGGCTGGTGACCTTCACCGACGAGGGCCTCAAGATCGGCGGCGAGGACACCGTCGAGCGTGATTACGCCATCCCCCACAACGCCAAGCTGATGGTCGAGGACGGCCAGCAGATCCGTGCCGGCGATGCCATCACGGAAGGCCCCATCAACCCGCAGGAGTACCTCGAGACCCGGGGCCGGGACGCCGTCCAGCGCTACCTGGTCAAGGAGGTCCAGAAGGTCTATCGCAGCCAGGGCGTGACCATCAACGACAAGCACATCGAGATCATCGTGCGCCAGATGCTGCGCAAGGTCCGCATCGACCAGCCCGGTGACACCGAGCAGCTGCCGTTCGAGCTCGTCGATCGCTTCGACTTCGAGGACATCAACGAGCGTGTCCTGGCCGAGGGCGGTGAGCCGGCCACGGCCGAGACCGTGCTCCTGGGTGTGACCAAGGCCTCCCTCAACACCAGCAGCTTCCTGGCTGCGGCCTCCTTCCAGGAGACGACACGGGTGCTGACCGAGGCCGCCATCAACGGGGCCAAG
>JASFQX010000130.1:0-5722 GCA_050115215.1 Chloroflexota bacterium | reverse complement strand
TGGTGCCGGCCGACGGCGCTGTGCGGCTCGTCCATCACGACCCGGGCGGAGCGCCGCAGCTCGCCGGCCTCGTACGCCTGCGACTCTTCGAGCGCATGGCGCGGCACGCGACATGGCTGCGCATCTACTGGGCCGGCGATGGCAGCACCGGCTGGCAGCTGCACGTCCCGGGCGCTCGGCTGACGCTTGTCCTCAGCCCGGAGGTCTGGCGGGGGTTCTCCGGCGAAGGGCGAGCGCTCCATCAGCTGGCTGACACGGCCACCCCGGCGGGCGTGGCCGCGGTCCGTGCGGCGCTGGGGTGGCAACCCGGCATCGACGCCGGCGCGCTTGGGGCAACGACGGGCCGTACGGTCGAGGAGGTCGAAGGCGCGCTGGCCACCCTGGCCGTCTCCGGCATCGTCGGCTACGACCTCGCCGAGGGCCGCTTCTTCCGGCGTGAGCTGCCCTTCGACCTCGGTCGAGTGGAGCGACTCCAGCCGCGCCTGCGCGATGCCCGCCGCCTGATGGAGCAGGGGCACGTCCGCCTCGACCCCGACGCCGGAGACGGCCTGGCGGCCTGGGTCGTGGGAGCGGGCGACGTCGAATACCGGGTCCGCTCGACCAGCGACGGCTGGCGTTGCACGTGCCCCTGGTATGGACGCCATCGTGGCGATCGCGGGCCCTGCAAGCACGTCCTGGCGGTCCAGATCGAGGCGGCCGATGTCGCTCGCTGAGGCCCTCGAGTCCGCCGTCCGATCCGGCGACGAGGAGCGCATCCGCCGGCTGCTCCTCCCGCTCTCGGAGGCCGAGCGAGCCCAACTGCAGCCCACGGTGCGGGCGATCGTCGCGACCGAGGTCAGGCAGGGTATCGAGGCCGTGGCACGCCTGGGGCCGATGCTCCTCGCCGCGTACGGGACCCTGCCGGCGAGCGAGCTGCGCAAGCTGGGCTGGCGCTCGATCCACATTCCCCGTGGCCTCGAGGACGTCCTCCAGGGACGATCAGCAGAGCGGCTGGGGCCGATCGTGGGACTGCTGCTCGAGGTCGCCGGCGCTCGAGCCTGGTACCCGGTCCGCGCACTCGTGCGCGACGGCACGATGCCCCGGCCGGAGGACCCTGCCTACACCGTCGCGCTGCTGGCCGCCACGCAGTATCGCCGCGCAGCCGACCTCGTGGCCGAGGATCCGGGCCTGCTGGATCACGAGGCCTGGCGCCTCTTCGAGGTCGAGGGTGGTGGCGAGCACAGCCTCGCGGCCCACGAGAAATACACCGGTGACTCTTGGGGCGACCTGTTCCGGGACCTCGCCGCCCGCGATGCGACGATGCGGGTGCGGCTGCTCGATGGGAGCCTGTCGGCCCTGGCGCGCGACTTCGGGGCCTTCCGTGCGGGCTGGTTCTCGCGCTTCCACGAGTCGCTCGCGCCGACCGACGATGAGCGCGCCCTGCGAGCTGCCGAGTACGCACGGCTTCTGCGCTCCCGGACCCGCCCGACCGTCTCCTTCGCCGTGGCGGCCCTAACGCGGATCTCGCGGGCAAGCCGCCTCGAACCGGCATCGATCCTGGGGTCGCTCGAACCCGTGCTCGGCGAGGCGCCGGTGGGCACGGCCAAGGCGGCGCTCAAGCTCGTCGGCCAGGCCGGGGCGGACCCGGGTCACGCTCGCGAGGCGGCACTCGTGGCGACGGCTGCCCTCGCCCATCCCTCTGCCGAGGTCGAGCGTGCCGCGCTCAAGCTGATCGACGACCTCGTACCCAAGCCCGACGACGCCCTCGCGCAGGCCCTCGCAGAACGCCTGGACGAGGTCGCGCCCTCCCAGCGCACGGCGGCCGAAGCAGCCCTCATCCGCCTGGGCGGGGGGACCCGAACGGCCCCGGCGCAGGCCGGCGCCGCGGCCGAGGATCCTGCGGCCCGACGGCACGGGGACGTAGCGGCCACGCGGCGTGCGGAGACGTCGGCCGGGCCGGCCGAGCCTCCCCGGCCGCGCGATGCGGCGCTGGCTCCTGAGCGGGCGCTCGCGCCACTCGAGACCCTGGACGAGCTCATCGACACCGCCGTGTCGGTCGTCGAGACGGGCGCGCCGGCCGAGGACAGCGAGCGCATCCTCGAGGCGGTCGGTCGCCTGGTGGCCGAGCGGTCCGACCCGTTCGCGCGCACGACGGCAGCCCTGGCCAGGCGCTGCCGGACGATCCTCGAGCGCCGCGACAGCACGCCGTTCGATGGCTTCGACGCTCGCGCCGACATCGCCGCTGTGCTCTGGAGCTGGGCGAGCGGGGACGCCGTGGCAGCTGCGTCCCGCCGCTCGGCTGATCCGGGCGCCGGTGGCTTCCTGTCCGCGCGGGCAGCCGAGGTCGCGGCCTGGGCCCGCGGCGGCGAGACCTTCCACATCCTCGCGCTGCCGACCCACGCCGGCGGCTGGATCGACCCGCCCGTCCTCGTCGAGCGACTGCTGGCGCGACCTCCGGCCTCGCGACTGGACCTCGTGGCGGCCATCCTGCGCCTGGCACCCCGACGACGCGCAGAGGCGCTGCGGATGGCGAAGGACCTCGACGGCGAGGCGGGGGCCGCCGTCCGCTACGCCCTTGGCGGCGAGGAGCGCATCGGCGCCACCGCGGCCTGGTGGGTCGCTGCAGCGCGAGCCCGGACCCCCGGCGAGGACGACGCGCCCCTGGAACGGCGTCACCCCGGGCTCGGACCCGACGCCGGACGCGCAGCCCGGTTCGAGATCGCCGAGCACATCTCGCGCAGGGGCATCTCGAGACTCACGCTGGAGGTCCAGCCGCAGCCGTCGGGTCCACCGCGGGTCGAGCTGCCGACCGTGCTGATGTGTCGGGACGCAGCTACCAGCTCGTGGTTCGGGCGCTCGGAGACAGCCATGCTGAGATGGATCGCGACGATCCAGCCCGCATACCGCGAGGCGTGGGCAGCGCTCGGGTCCGTGGTCATGGCGCGGAACGTCGACTGGTGGTCGGCCGATTGGGCGAACCGGGTCTACCTCGAGCCGTTCGTCGGCCCACTCGCTCCGATCGGTCCGCACGCGCGCAGGCTCATCGGCATCGCCCTCGGCGCGAAGGAGGCCGGCGAGCGCGGTCTGGCCTCGGACGTCGTCGGCCTCGCCCTGGCCGATGGCCGCCTGTCCCCCGAGGGGCTGGCCGGGGGGCTGGCGGCGGCGGCGGAGCTCGGGTGCGATCGGCCCAGGCGCTGGGCGCTCTCGCTCGCTGACGTAGCGGCCGTGTCCCCGGCGCACTCCGGGGCGGTCGCGGCCGCCAGCGGTGTCACGCTGCCGGCCATCGTCGATCGACGACCCACCGCGCTCGTGCCGTTGCTGCGGCTGCTCGATGAGCTCCTGGCCGCGCCCGGGTCCTCGCCGCTGACCGATGGCCTGGCGACGCTGCGATCACTCGCCGAGCGCAGCGGCCAGACCGGGCGCCTGGCGCGATCGATCCTGGCGCGATCGTAGGCTCAGGAGGTGGCTATCGTTGATCATGAGGGCAGGAGCCTGCCGGGGAGGAGCGAGATGAGTGAGCACGGCGCGGGTATCGAGGAGTACGTAGCCCGAGGTCGGTCGATGACCGCGGCCGCCGCCCGACGACGGGAGATCGTGCGGGCCAGGAAGTTCGATTCGATCGCGGTCCATGGCCTGTACGACATGGACGCCGCGCTCTCGAACCAGGGCAGCATCATCGAGCCGGCCTACCTCTCCTCGGCCCAGCACTTCGAGAACAGCGACCACATGGAGGCGGCGCTGGCCTACCTGATGCCCGCCTGGACGTATAGCCGCATCGCCAACCCCACCCTCCACTACCTCGAAGAGACGCTGGCGCTGCTGGAAGGCTACGGCTTCGAGGGTGAGGCCTCGGCCGTGGCCACCGCGTCCGGCATGGCCGCCATCTTCATGGCCACCAACCCCTTCCTCGCCCAGCCCGGGCCCAGCCTCAACGTCGTCGCCAGCGCCAGGTGCTACGGGGGCACGTTCATGCTCTTCGCCGAGCGCTACGGCAAGGAGCGCGACATCGACGTGCGCTGGATCCCGGATCCGCTCGACCTCGAGGCGTGGGCCTCGCAGATCGACGAGCACACGCGCTTCGTCTACGGCGAGATGCCGGCCAACCCGACGCTCTCGGTCTTCGACATCGAGGCCGTCGCGCGCCTCGCCCACGACCGAGGCATCCCCCTCATCGTCGACGCCACGGTGGCGACGCCGGCGCTGCTGCGGCCGCTCACGCTCGGGGCCGACGTGGTCATCCAGTCCCTGACCAAGTCCATGACCAGCAGCGGCCTGGCGGTGGGGGGCGCCATCGTCGCGCGCCACGGGATCCCAACCACGGTCGGGCCGGACGAGATGGCCGAGGACTTCGCCACCTACGTCAAGCTCCTGCCCTATCGGGACCACGGCCCCGGGCTGAGTCCGTTCAATGCCCTCATGACGCTCACCGACGTGCGCACGCTGCGGGCACGGATGGATGCCCTGAGCCGGACGAGCATGCGCGTGGCCGAGTTCCTGGCCGGCCACGCGCGCGTGGAGAGCGTGCTCTATCCCGGGCACCCCGGTTTCCCGGGGCACGACATCGCCGCCCGCACGATGTGGCTGGCCGATGGCGCGGATGACTACGGCGAGCCGGTGAATCGCTACGGGCACCTGCTGAGCTTCACCGTCAAGGGGGGCGCCCAGGCCGCTCGCGACGTCTTCGACCGCTTCGATATGATCTGGCGCGCGACCGACCTGGGACGCATCAAGAGCGTGGCCACCATCCCGGCCATCTCGACCCATCAGCAGCAGGGCGAGGACGGCCGTCGCCTGGCGTCGCTGCCGGCCAACCTCATCCGCCTCAACGTGGGCGCGGAGCACCCGGCGGACATCATCGCCGACCTCGAGCAGGCCTTGAGCGTGCTGGATCGGCGCCGGTGAGCGCGGCAGACGACCCGGAGCATTGCCGCCGCGACCGGTGATCCCGTCCCGGCCCTATTCCACGCGGTAGATCGTGACCGACTCGGCGAGGCCCTTCAATCGCGGGCGTTCGCGCTCGACCGAAGCGTTCGCGAGGACGTCGGCAACGCCCGGTGCCTCGAAGACGTCCTGGCTGATGCAGACCTGGCCCGCGTCGGCCGTAGCCTGGATCCGCGCGGCGATGTTCACCGTCTGGCCGAAGTAGTCGACCGTGTCGTTGGAGGCGACCGCGATGGCGTGCCCGCGATGGAGGCCCATCTTCAGGACCAGATCGGAGGATGACGTGCGATTGAAGTCCTCCAATCGCTCGCGCATCTTCATCGCCGCCCGGACCCCCGACGACGGCTCGACGAAGGTGGCCATGATGGCGTCGCCGATGGTCTTCACGATGGCGCCCCCGTGCTCGCGGATGACGACTTCCAGGGCGTCGAAGTGGAGCCTGACCAGGTTGTAGGCCGAGGCGTCGCCGAGGTGCTCGTACATGACCGTCGAGTCGCGCAGGTCGGTGAAGAGGAACGTCAGGTCCCGGATCTCCAGGCTCTCGGTGGCCGCCACGGTCTCCGAGCGGAACAGGGTACGGAACGTCTGGGTACTGAGCAGGCGCTTGGCCGTCAGCACCGGCTCGAACTCGATGGGCTCGAAGACATGCGGCACCTCCGGGTACTCGACGACCCAGGCCGATGCCCGCTCTGCCATGTCGTTGGTCACCGTCACGCGGACCGGTCCGCTGGATGCCGACGAGGCTCCCGGAAACAGCAGCCGCATCTCCACCAGCTCGGTGAGCTTGAACTCGAGCGGCTGG
>JASFQX010000129.1:0-5734 GCA_050115215.1 Chloroflexota bacterium | reverse complement strand
GGTGAGGGTCAGGAACGAGCCGGGCCCGACATCCTGGCGCATGGAGCCGGAGTTGGCCGAGTAGAGCAGCGTGTGGCAGCCGGCGCGGGCCAGGGACCTCGCAGGCAGCCCGCTCTCCTGCCAGGTGGCGCCATCGCAGGGCAGCACCTTGGCCTTGATCGCCGCCACCATGGTCCCGTCGAGCTCACCGATGTCGACCTCGTTGACATGATCGGGGATGGCGCTGGGCCGGAACCCCAGGGTCTCGAAGGGGATGGTCACGCGCTCGTTGAGCACGTCGGTGCAGGCGGCGAAGCCGGTGCCGCAGATGAGGCCGACCTGCGGCGCGCGACCGGCGCGATCGCAGATGATGGAGGCGGCTCGATCGGCCGCGGCTCGGGTATCCATGGACACAGGATACGGTCGCCCGAACACGCCGGGATGCCTTGCCGCTGGCCTCACCGCGACCGTAGACTCGGGGGACGATCGATGCGAGGAGGTTCGTCGTGAGAAAGGTGCTTCCGACCCTGCTAACGAGCGTACTGCTGGCCACGGGCCTGGCCGCCTCCGGGGGTGCGGTCCTAGCCCAGGATGAGGAGCCCCAGCGCGGGGGACGGCTGGAGCTTGTGGCGCTCAACGACCCCCGGACCCTGGACAACAGCCAGGCCGTCGATACCATCGAGTACAACACCGTGGCGGGGGCACTGTACGAGGGTCTGTACCACTTCACGCCCGAAGGTGAGCTGGTGGCAGCCCTGGCCGAGGGGATGCCCGAGGTTTCCGAGGACGGGCTGGTCTACACCTTCACCCTCAAGCCGGAGGCGATGTTCGCCGGCCCCGACTTCGAGCCTCGTGCGGTGACCGCGGCCGACGTGGCCTACGGCATGACCCGTGCGCTGGACCCGGCTCCGGCGGGAGCACCGGCACCGTCCTGGGGTGGCGGTTACCTCCTCCCGATCGACGGTGCTGCGTCATGGACGGCTTGCGGCAACGTCGATCCGGCTATCGAGGACTCGGATGAGCGTGCAGCCGCTGTCGAGGCCTGCAAGGCCGAACTCGGTGGGGTTTCCGGCCTTGAGGTCGTGGACGACCGCACCTTGCGGGTGACGCTTGCCGAGCCCACCACGACCTTCCTCTTGGGTCTCACCATCGCCACCAGCTGGCCCGTTCCACCGGAGGCGGTGGCCGAGCGCGGCGAGGACTTCGGCAACCGGCCGGTGGGGGCAGGACCGTTCTATCTCAAGGAGTGGAACAAGGGATCCGACCTGACGCTAGCGCGTAACGAGGGCTACGTCGATCCGGAGCTGCCCTACCTCGACGAGATCCATGTCGACCTCGGGGTCGACGAGAATACGCAGGTGCTGCGCCTGGAGTCGGGCGAGGCGGACGGCGTCTACGAGCCGTTCTCGATCGGCCCGGTCGGCCTGCGGACCCTGGCCGAGGCGCCGGGCGTGACCGTCGAGGCCTCGGTCGGTCCGCGCATCTACTACCTCGCGCTGGAGAACGGCGGGATCCTGGGCAACAAGGATCTGCGCCTGGCCGTAGCCCACGCGGTGACGCGGGACTTCACTCGACAGTTCGGCGACCTGGCCAAGCCCTGGAACCAGCTGATGGGCTCGGCCACGCTCCAGTCCGACCCCGAGGGCACGCGCGTCTATCCCTACGATCCCGACCAGGCTGCGGCCTACATGGAGTCGGGCGGGTACGACGGCACGCCGCTCAAGGTCATCTACGACGTGGGTGACCCCTACGGCGAGGCCAACGCCACGGCGCTGCGCCAGGACCTGGAGGCCGTCGGCTTCGACGTGGAGCTCAACGGGCTGCAGACGGGCCAGTTCTTCACCGACGTCTATGATCCCGCGGCTCGTGACCTCTCGTCGACGTACTGGAGCGCGGACTATCCCGACCTCCAGGACTACATCTCGACCAACTTCATCTGCGGCTCGTCCCTGAATATCAGCCACTTCTGCGACGAGGACATCGACGCGGCCTTCTTCGAGACCGAGTCGATGCCGTTCGGCCCGGAGCGTGACGCGGCCCTGCTGGAGGTCCAGCAGGCGCTCATCGACGAGGTCGCCGGCATCCCGGTCATGGAGGTCACACCGCAGGTCGTCTACGGCGAGCGCGTCGGAGCCATGCCGACGCTGGCCACCTACGCGCCGTACGACTGGAAGCTCGCCTGGGTCAAGGCCGACGGCTGAGCGGTCGATGGGCGCGGGTGATCCGAACGGGCCGCCCGCGCCGCCGCTGCTATCGGTAGCCGATCTTCGGGTCAGCACCAGCACGGGGGACATCCTGCGGGGTGTGGACCTGCGGGTCGCGGCCGGTGAGGTCACCGGAGTCGTCGGTGAATCCGGCTGCGGCAAGACGACCCTCGGCCTCGCGCTCCTGGGGCTGCTGGGCCGGACCCGCTCGGTGGCCGAGGGCGAGATCCGCCTCCACGGCGAGCTCGTGAGCGCGCCCGGCGTGGACCGTACCCGCGAGCTGCGTGGATCGCGGGTCTCCTTCGTGCCGCAGGACCCCTTTCGCGCCTTCGACCCGCTTCGGCGCGTGGGACCGCAGGTCCGACGTCCGCTGGAGCTGCACCGCGACCTCGGGGCCGACGAGGCGGACCGGCGCGGGGCCGAGCTGCTCGATCGGCTTGGCGTGTCGGAACCGGAAGCGGTCATGCGCAGCTATCCGCACGAGCTCTCCGGCGGCATGTTGCAGCGCGCGGCTATCGCCACCGCGCTATCGTGCGAACCCGAGCTGGTCATCGCCGATGAGCCCACGACGGCGCTCGACGCGCTGGTACAGGTGCAGGTCATCGAGTCGTTCGTGCGGCTGGTGCGTGAGCTCGGCACCTCCGTCCTCGTCATCACGCACGATCTGCGACTGCTGCAGCGGATGGCCGACCGCATGGCGGTGATGTATGCCGGGCGCATCGTCGAGTTCGGTCCTGCCCAGCGGCTGCTCCGGCGACCGCGGCACCGCTACCCCGCGGCGCTGCTGGAATCGTCGGTCCGTGTATCCGAGCCCGGCCAACGGCTGGCGACGGTCGAGGGCCAACCGCCATCGCTGCCAGGCACGTTCCAAGCGTGCGCCTTCGAACCGCGCTGCGGGTTCGCCGATGAGCGCTGTCGGACTGAGGCGCCGGTGTATGCCTGGCCGGCCGACGACGGGGTGGCCTGCCACCACCCGGCTGGGGACACGGCGTGATCGGCCCGACCCTCGCTCCGCCACGGCGCCGCGAGCCGCAGGCCTGGGGCCTGCTCATCGGAGCGGCCCTCATCCTGGCCTTGGCTGCCGTCGTGCTTGTGGGCCCACTAGTCTGGGATGTGGACCCCACGTACGAGTCGTTCGAGTCCCTGACCGAGCTGGGCGAGCCACTGGACGCCGGCGCCGAGGGGCACCCCCTGGGAACGGACCCGAAGGGCCGCGATCTCCTGGCACGTCTGCTGTACGCCGGTCGGCTGACGCTGCTGACGGCGCTGGTGTCGGTCGGCATCGCCACGGTCGCCGGACTGTTCGTGGGGCTGGTGGCATCCAACAGCCGCCGCTTCCTGGGCTCGGTGCTGATGCGCTTCACCGATCTCGGCCTGGCCATCCCGGGACTGCTGCTGGCAGCGGCCATCTCCACCATCCTGGGCCGCGGCACGCTCTCGCTCATCATCGGGCTGGCGGCCATCTTCTGGGCGCCCATCGCCCGCGTCACCTACGGGCAGGCGGTGGTCCTGCGCGAGCGTGACTACGTGGAGGCCGCGCGGGTCCAGGGCGGCGGCGCGATCACGGTGCTGGCACGGCACATCCTGCCGCACCTGTTGCCGGTGGTGGGCGCCTACGCGGCGCTCTCGGTCGGCTGGGCCGTGCTCTTCGAGGCATCGCTTGGCTTCCTCGGCGTGGGCGTGCAGGAGCCGGAAGCGTCCATCGGCTCGATGCTCGGTGACTACCTCAACTTCTACCGGCGTCATCCGGGCCTCATCCTGTTCCCGGCCCTCTTCCTGGGACTGCTCGTGATCGCCGCCAACCTGGCCGGTGAGGCGCTGCGCACTCGGACCGAGGAGCGCTGATGGCCTGGTACGTCGGCCGGCGCCTGCTGGCGGCGCTGGTGACGATCTGGATCGTGGCCACGGCGGGCTTCCTGCTGGTGGAGATCATCCCCGGCGATCCCGCACGGCAGCTGGCTGGCCCGGGAGCGTCCGAAGCGTCGGTCGCGGCCATCCGTGCGGCGTACGGCTTCGACGATCCGCTGCCGGCGCGCTACCTGGACGCGATGGTGCGCATGGCGCAGGGCGACCTGGGCTACAGCTTCGCCAAGGCCGAGCCGGTCTTGGACGTGCTGCTGCGCTCGCTGCCCTCGACATTGCTGTTGACCGCGCTCGCCTTCGGCGTGGAGGTGCTCATCGCCATCCCGCTGGCCCTCTGGGTCGTCAGCCGCGGCGGGCTGGCCGACCGGATCCTGGTGATCCTGGCCGGTGCCACGGCCTCGGTGCCGGCGTTCCTGCTGGGCCTGCTCCTGATCTACGTCTTTGCCGGGCGCCTGGGATGGCTGCCGCTGGGCGGGGCGGATTCACCGGCCGCATACGTGCTGCCGGTGCTGACGTTGGGGATCCCCTTCGGCCTGGTGCTGGCGCGGCTGCTGCGGACGTCGCTGCTCGAGCAGCAGGACCAGCCCTACATCACCTTCAGCCAGGCCCTGGGGGAGCGGCCGCGGTCGGTCCGCTGGCGCCACCTGCTGCCCAACGCCCTCCTGCCCCTGCTCTCGATCCTGGCCCTCGACTTCGCCGGGCTCTTCTCCAGCGTGGCCGTGGTGGAGGTGGCCTTCTCCATGCCCGGCCTGGGCGCGGACCTGGTCGTGGGCCTGACCCGGCTCGACACGGCCCTCATCGTGGGCATCGGCATCATCGCCGGACTGCTCGTGGCCCTGGTCAACCTGCTTGCCGATGTGGCCGTCATCGCCATCGACCCGCGCGTGCGGCGGAGCAGCTAACCCGACACCTCCGGGCCGTCGCCCGTGACCGCCAGCAGCTCCCGCGTGTACTCGTGCTGCGGGTCCTCGAAGATGGACTCCCGCGTGCCGGACTCCACGATCCGTCCGTCGCGCATGACCGAGACGCGATGGCTGATGTGGCGCACGACCGCGAGGTCGTGGGCGATGAAGAGGTAGCTCACGCCGCGCTCCGCCTGCAGGTCCATGAGCAGGTTCAGGATCTGTCCCTGGACCGAGACGTCGAGGGCCGAGACCGGCTCGTCGCAGACGATGAGCTCCGGCTCCAGGGCCAGGGCCCGCGCGATGCCGATGCGCTGCAGCTGGCCACCTGAGAACGAGGCCGGCCGCCGGTCGCCGAGCGCGGGGTCGATGCCGACGCGCGCCAGCAGCTCGTCCGCGCGCCGCCGCCGCTCCTGACCGTCGTAGAGCCGGTGGATGACCCAGGGCTCGGCCACGATGTCGCGCACCTTGAAGCGTGGGTCGACCGAGGAGTAGGGATCCTGGTAGATGAGCTGCATGTGCTTGCGCATCTCGCGCAGCTTGGCACCCTTCAGCGCCAACAGGTCCTGCCCGCGGAACGTAGCCGCGCCCGCGTCGGGCTCGACCAGCCGCAGCAGGATACGCCCGGTGGTGGACTTGCCCGAGCCCGACTCCCCTACCAGGCCGTGTGTCTGGCCCGACTCGATGGTGAGCGAGACATCGTCCACGGCGCGGACCACGCGGCGGGCTGAGCCGCGTCCGCTGCTGAAGGTCTTGGTCAGGCCGCGCGCATCGAGCAGGAGCTCA
>JASFQX010000128.1:0-5738 GCA_050115215.1 Chloroflexota bacterium | reverse complement strand
CGGGGTGCTGAGGCGGCCATGCAGCGCGTGAGTGAGACCAGCGCGCTGCTGCTCTGGCCGGGACGCATGACCTGGATCGATCCCGAGACCGTGACCTCGCTCATCGAGGCGCACGGTCGATCGGCGGACGAGATCATCCGTCCGCGCCGCGCCGGCGAGTCCGGCTGGCCCGTGCTCGTGCCGGCCGATCGCGTGGCGGGCTTGCTGGCCGGCCCCGGTGGCTCGCTCGAGGAGGCCCTGTCGACCGGCAGCGTGGCCATGGTCGAGCTCGGGGATCCGGGCTCCGTCCTGGGCGCGGAGGTCCCCCTGGACGAGCTGCCGGACTACGCCGGACCGCCCGAGCCCGTGGGCGGTCCGCCGCCAGAGTGGGGCGCGGCAGCGGCAGAGCGGCTCGAACCCGAGCTCAGCGAGTAGGCCGAGGGCTCAGCGCGGACGCGGGGCCCCCGGCTTGAGCATCAGGCCCAGCTCGTCGAGCTGATCGGCGTGGACCGGCGAGGGGGCATCCAGCATCAGGTCCGAGCCGGAGGAGGTCTTGGGGAAGGCCATGACCTCGCGGATGTTGGACTGCTCGGTCAGCAACGCGATCCAGCGGTCGATCCCGAGGGCGATCCCTCCGTGGGGTGGGGCCCCGTACTCGAAGGCCTCGAGGATGCCGCTGAACTGCTCCTCCTGGGCCTCGGCCGAGTGACCCATGAGCGAGAACGACTTGGACAGCATCTCGCGGGTATGGAAGCGGACCGAGCCGCCCCCCAGCTCCCATCCGTTGAGCGCGATGTCGTACTGCTGGGCCCGCGCACGTCCGGCCGGGTCCTCCCGGCTGGGGACGAGCGGATCGCCCGAGAGCGTGGTCAGCAGCTCCTCGTCCTCGGGCAGGACCGCGCTGAAGGGGTTGTGCGTCGCGTCCCAGCGCCCGTGGTCCTCGTCCCAGTGATACATCGGGAACTGGTAGACCCACACGTAGCTCAGTGACGCGCGGTCGTAGAGGTCGTAGCGCTCGGCCAGCTCCACGCGGAGCGCACCCAGCGCCTCCTGGGCCACGATGTCCTCGTCGGCCACGATGAGGACGAGATCGCCGTTCTCAGCGCCCGCCTCGGCCGCCAGCTCCTGGCTCATCTGCTCACCCACGATCTTGACGATCGAGCCACGGATGCCGCCCTCGGCGTCGAGGGCCAGCCACACCAGGCCCCTCGCTCCGGCCCGCCTGGCGAGCTCGGTCAGCTCGTCGAGCTGCTTGCGGGTGAAGCCGCCCAGACCGGGGGCGGCCAGGCCGAAGACACGACCGCCCTGCTCGAGCACCGACTCGAACACGCGGAAGCCCGAGGACCCGGCCAACTCGCCCAGGTCATGCAGCTCCATGCCGTAGCGCACGTCGGGCTTGTCCGAGCCGAAGCGATCGATGGCCTCGCGGTAGGTGAAGCGAGGGAAGGGATCGTTGTGCAGCGGTCGGTCGGGCGCAACGGCCCTGGACACCGCCAGGGCCATCTCTTCCACCCAGGCCATCACGTCGTTGTCGGTGACGAAGCTCATCTCCAGGTCCAGCTGCGTGAACTCCGGCTGGCGATCACCGCGCAGGTCCTCGTCGCGCAGGCAGCGGGCGATCTGGTAGTAGCGGTCGAAGCCGCTGACCATGAGCAGCTGCTTCATCTGCTGCGGGCTCTGAGGCAGGGCGTAGACCGAGCCCGGCTGCAGGCGGGAGGGCACGATGAAGTCGCGAGCACCCTCGGGCGTGGACTTGATCAGCAGCGGCGTCTCGATCTCCACGAAGCCGGCGGCATCGTGGGTGTCGCGGATGGCCTTGACCAGCCGGCTGCGGGCGACGATCCGCTGCTGGAGCGGCTGGCGCCGCAGGTCCAGGTAGCGGTAGGTGAGCCGGATCGACTCGTCGACCTCGGCCTCGGGGTCGTTGATGACGAAGGGCGGCGTCTGGGCCACGGCCAGGATCTCGATCTCGGTCGCGCGCAGCTCGACTGCGCCCGTAGCCAGCTTCTCGTTCTCCATGCCCGCCAGACGCCTGGTGATGGTGCCGCTGACGCGCACCACGTACTCGCTGCGCACGGTCTCGGCCAGCGCGTGCGCCCTGGGCGCCTCGGCGTTGTCGATGACCACCTGCGTGATGCCGTAGCGGTCGCGCAGATCGAGGAAGATGAGCTGGCCCAGGTCGCGTCGGCGGTTGACCCAGCCGGCGAGGGTGGCGTGGCGGCCGACGTCGTCGAGGCGGGCGTCGGCACAGGTCAGGTCACGATAGGCGGTCGGTTTCACAGGGCGGCACACGCTGAAGGCAGGAAGATTGGATGGAGTGCCATGGTAGCCGCCACGCGGGCCTTAGGTGCCGGCGGTCGCCACGGGGACGGGTCCGGGCGGGCCGTTCCTGCGCCCGCCCGCGGTGCCCAGCACGACGCCACCGAGGATGAGCACGACGCCCAGCAGCTGGGTCGCCGAGGGGGACTCGGCCAGCAGGATGGCGGCCACGATCGTGGCCAGCACCGGCTGCAGCAGCAGGATGAGCGAGGTCGCGGCCGCCGGCAATCGCGGCAGGGCGACGGCGATCATCAGCTGGCCGGCGACCTGAGCGCTGAGGGCCAGCACGAGGAGCCAGGCGTGCATCGGGAGCGAGGGCCCGGGGTCAAGGTCACCCACGACCACGCCCGCCACGAGGCCTGTGAGCAGGCAGGCCACCGAGGCATCGTAGATGGGCCCGGCAGCACGGCGCCGATTGCGGCCCTTGCGCAGCAACAGCAGGTAGGCCGCGTAGCAGAGGGCGGTGAGGATGGCCAGGATCGAGCCCAGCTGCGGGTCGGTGCCGTAGGCGCCGGTGTCGAGCACGCCGCTGATGAGCACGACGCCGGCCAGGGCGATGGGCACGGCCAGCGCCTGGGCGGCGGTCGGGCGCTCGTGCCAGATGAGCCAGGCAGCCAGGGTCACGAAGACCACCTGCAGGTTGACCAGGACCGTCGCCAGGCCGGCCCCGATGAGCAGGATGGCGTGGTGGAAGAGAAGCAGGTCACCGGCGAAGAAGACACCCGCCAGCAGGGCCCAGCGGCGCACGCGCCATGAGCGCGGGCCGTAGAGGGCATCCTCTCGTCGCATGAGCCACCACAACAGCGGCAGGGCATAGAGACAGCGGAAGACCACGGCCGTGCTGGGTGAGGC
The DNA here is from genome assembly GCA_050115215.1 of Chloroflexota bacterium. Lineage (GTDB taxonomy): Bacteria > Chloroflexota > Limnocylindria > Limnocylindrales > CSP1-4 > JAFMJV01. Next base: position 2,588 of record JASFQX010000128.1, on the reverse strand, counting down.
GCCCGAGAGCACGAAGATGATGCCGGCCATGGAGATGCCGGCGGCGGCGGCCACGGCCGCCGCTCGAGGGTGGGCGTCAAAGAGCTGGTACGGGCGTCGGCCGGCCGCTGCCACCCGCGGCCCGGTCGTCACCGCAGCCGACTGCGCAGCCGTTCCCGCCAGTCTCGGATGCGGTACCAGGTGGGGTCGATGACGATGTCGAACGTGCCCGGGTGCCGCTGGGGCGTACCCCCGAAACGGCGCTTGAAGAGGCTGAAGCCCTCCCACCTGGGGTCCACCGTCTCGTCGTCGGGTTCTCGCACGCCCCACAGGTCGAGCGTGGCGGTGCCGCTCGCGCGTAGCGCCCGCTGCAGCTCGGCCATGACCGCGTACGGGCCGCGCTTGCGCGCCAGCTCCCTGTCCCGCGTCGAGGCGGCGTAGAGGTAGTAGGCGCGATCGCCGGTGCGTGGCGCGATGGCGCCGGCCAGGGGGATCCCCTCGTGTTCGGCGAGCGCCAGGAACCAGTCCTCGCTCGCGGCCAGCTGCGCCGCCAGCCGAGTCAGGAACTCCCGCGAGCGGATGCGGAAACCCTGTCGCTCGGAGGTCTCCGTGAGCAGTCCGTGGAAGGCGTCGAGTACGGTCCCGTCGCCGCTGCGGTCGACGATCACGGTCGTGCCCTCGCGTCCGGCCCGGCGGGCCTCGGCGCGGGCATCCTTGCTCCAGCCTGCGACCGGGTCATCCCCCGCCTGCAGGTCGATGATGCGAGTCGTCGGTGCCTGCAGGTCGTAGGCCGTCGGCTGCCCGGCGCTGGTGAAGACCCGGCGCACCGACGCTTGCTCGGCGGCATCCTCGCCGCCGCGGGGGTCGACCTTGAGCACGATGCCACCGTGCTCCCGGGCATGGGTCTTGAGCCCGGTCAGCAGGCGCGCCAGCACCTCCGCCGCGTCGTCGGCGCCCCGGTCCCAGAGCGGTCCGTGGGGCACGTAGAGCACGGAGCGGCCGAACATGGTCGGCCGGGTCAGCACCTGCGCCGCGCCGCGCACGTGGTCGCCGCCATCGACCACCAGCAGCCGAGACCAGCGTTCGCCGGGTTCGCCGGCGCCGGCCTCCCCCCAGGCCCACGACTGCAGGACGTCGCCCTCCGGGCGCGAGGCCACGAAGGCGGTCCAGGCGGCCCGGTCGGCGTCGGTCGCCTCGCGCAGCGCCAGTGTCACGGGCCTGGGCGGACGGGACTCAACCGTCTTCGCCGTGACGGTGCTGGGCCTGGGCGCGGGTCAGCTCACGCGCCAGCTCGGTCACATCGACCTGTCGCTGCGTGCCGGCCATGAGGTCCTTGACCTGGACGTGGCCCGTCTCAAGCTCGTCCCCACAGATGACCGCGAAATGGGCCCCCGCCCTGGCCGCGCCGTCGAGCTGCTTGCCCAGCCGGCGCGAGGTGAGGTCGGGGCGGCAGGCGAGGCCGGCGCCGCGTAGCTCGGTGGCCAGCTGCAGCCGGACCACGGTATCCCCGGGCTCGGCGCCGACCACCACCACGGCCGGTTTCCACGGCTCGGCCTGCGGCTGGGCACCCTCCTCGGCCAGGGCCAGGGCCACCCGGTCGAGGCCGATGCCGAAGCCGATGCCCGGAGTCGGCTGCCCCCCGAGCAACTCCACCAGCCCGTCGTAGCGGCCGCCCCCGCCCAGCGCCTGCTGCTGACCTTCGGCGCCGGGGCGGTAGAACTCGAACGCGGTGCGGGTGTAGTAGTCGAGGCCGCGCACCAGCGTGGGCTCGAGCTGCGGTTCGATGGACACGCCCCCGAGATGCGCCAGCAGCCCCTCGAAGTGGGCCGCGCAGTCGTCACACAGGTGCTGCGCGATGGTCGGCGCCGCCTCGATGAGCGGCCGCATGCGTGCGTCCTTCGAGTCGAGCAGTCGCAGCGGATTGGCCTCCAGTCGCTCGCGCTCGAGTTCGGGCAGCTCAGCTTCGTGCTCCCGGAACCACCGGCTCAGGATCTCGATATAGGCCGGCCGGCACGCGGCATCACCGATGGAGTTGACCAGCACGCGGACGTCGGTGAGCCCGATGGCGGCGAAGAAGGCCATGGCCAGCTCGATGATCTCGGCGTCGATGGCCGGACCGGGCTCGCCGAGGGCCTCGACGTCGAACTGCCAGAACTGGCGGTAGCGCCCGGCCTGCGGGCGGTCATAGCGGAACATGGGTCCGCTCATGGTCAGCTTCACCGGCTGCGGCCAGGTGCGCATCCCGTGCTGGACGTAGGCCCGGCAGATGCCGGCCGTGGGCTCGGGTCGCAGGGCCCAGCGCTCGCGCTCAGCCTCGCCTCGGCCGGCCTGGACGCGGAAGAGCTCCTTCTCCACGACGTCGGTGGTCTCGCCGACCCCGCGCTCGAAGACGGCAGATCCCTCGAACATGGGTGTCTCGATGGGCCCGTAGCCGTACCGCAGGGCCAGCTCGCGGGCGGTGTCCTCGAGCCACAGGAACAGCGCGCGGTCGGCCGGGAGCAGGTCGCGAGTGCCCCGTGGGGCCTGGAACTTGGGCATCGGGTTCGAGTCTAGCGGCCGGGGCGGCCAGCGGAGGCCGGCGCAGGCGGGTCGAGGCAGGCAGGCTCAGG
>JASFQX010000127.1:0-5776 GCA_050115215.1 Chloroflexota bacterium | reverse complement strand
GCCCTACATGCCCGACTGGGTCTACGAAGCCTCGGTCGAGGAGATCGCCGACTTCATGCGCGCGGAGCTCAACGAGGGCGTCGGGGACACCGGCGTGCCTGCCGGCTTCATCAAGCTCTCACAGAACGACACCGGCATGACGCTCACCGAGCGCAGGATCCTCGAGGCTGCGTGCATCGTCGCCCGGGAGACTGGCGCGTCGATCGCCAGCCACATCACGGCCGGGCCCACGGCACACTCGGTCATGGATGCGCTCGAGGCCTTCGGCTGTCCGCTCGACGAGGTCCGCTTCGTCTGGGTCCACGCGCAGGTCGCAGGGGCTGGCGAGGGGGCCGGCCTCGAAGGCGGCGAGCGTGTGGGGGCTGATCCAGGCTTCGACTACGTGATGGCAGCGGCCGACCGTGGGGCGTACGTCAGCCTCGATGGCATCGGCAGCGGCTACTGGTCGGACTTCTACGGTGGCTACGACCTGAACATCGGCTGGATCGAGCAGCTCGTCGAGGCCGGCCACGAGGACCAGATCATCATCGGCGCCGACACCGGCTGGTTCGACCCCGGACAGCCTGCGGGCTTCGAGCTCGAGCAGGTGGACGGCGTGTGGACGAGCGTCGGGGAGCTCGCCCAGGACTACAACTCGGTCCCGGGTGAGTTCGTCCCGGCCATGCGCGAGGCCGGCTTCAGCGACGAACTGATCACCAAGCTCATGCAGGACAACCCCTTCAACGCCTACTCGAGGTAGGGCTTTCGAGGGCCCACAGCCCTCGGATCGTGAGCCCGCGGGGGCGAGCCTCCCGCGGGCTCGCTGTTCCCCACTGGGTGAGCCTCGCCAGCCACGGACTCCGTGGTCGCGTCCGCCGATGAGATGGGATGGTGGTCGCGTCCGCCGATGAGATGGGATGGGGCACGCCCCTCTTGGGACGGGCCCAAGTGGACGTCAGCGCTTGTCGCCGCTACGGGTAGACGGCCGGCCCGGCGTCGAAGAAGTCACAGAGCGCGTCGTTGTCGTAGACCTCCACACCTGTCCCCTTGACCTCGGGGTCCGAGAAGTACCACTCCCCGTCAGTGATGCTGACGGTGTAGCGCCAGTTGGGCACGAACTTGAAGATCCATCCGTAGCCCGGGGCGCTGAGGTTCCAGTCCTTGCCGGTGAGCGTCTCCTGCCAGGTCTCGTCGTTGCCGTTGATCTCGTGGTCGTACATCCGCGTCGTGAGCCTGAGCGTGGACCGCAGCACCTTGCCCGAGATGTCCTCGTTGGAGGCGAACGTGTCGACGCCCTTGTTCTTGGCCATGCCTCTCGTCCAGGGCCAGGGCTCCTCCTCGGGCATCATGTCGGCCTCATCGACGCTGTTGGGATACCAGAGCCAGAGATCACCCTTGAACTCGCCCTTGTACCAGATGGGCTCGGTGCACTCAAAACCCCAGCCGCTGCTCAGCGAGACTTCCTCCACCCACTCCCACTCGCCGGAGAACTCCGGGATCCACACCTTCTGGGCAGCCGTTGCAGGTGCCGCCAGGGCCAGCGTCAGGACGAGTGCCCCACACAGGGCTACAAGCCGTTTCATCGATGCTCCCCCACTTGCGTCTGCGGGCCGGGTTCGCCAGTGGCTCGACACGGTCCAGGGCGGCCATGGTCAGCGGACCGTGCCTCGCAGCCTCCCGCAACCATCTGATGCACCCACGACCGCGGATGTGTCCGTCTTTGGCGAGGCTTTCGACCTCAGTCGGGCTCGATGCCGGCCTCGATGAGCATCCGGGGGATTTGGGTCGGCGACTCGGCCACGCGGATACCGGCCGCCTCGAGGGCGCCGATCTTGGCTTCCGCGGTGCCGCCGCTGCCGCTGATGATGGCGCCAGCGTGGCCCATGCGCCGGCCCGGCGGAGCGGTGCGGCCGGCGATGAAGGCGACCATCGGCGTGTCGGGCATGTTGGCCGCTTTCCACTCCGCGGCCGCCTCCTCGGCGCCCCCGCCGATCTCGCCGATGAGCACGACCGCGTCAGTATCGGGATCAGCCTTGAAGAGCTCGAGGATGCCGATGAAGTCCGAGCCATTGACCGGGTCGCCGCCGATGCCGACGCAGGTGGACTGGCCGATGTCCGTGTCGGTCATGGCCTGCACGACCTCGTAGGTGAGGGTGCCCGAGCGGCTCACGAGCCCGACCCGGCCCGGCCGGTGGATGGAGCCGGGGATGATGCCGACCTTGGCCTCGCCGGGCGTGGTCGCACCGGGGCAGTTGGGGCCGACCAGGCACGCGCCGCGGGCCCTGACCTCGGCCACGACCGGGATCATGTCCAGGGCCGGGATGTGCTCGGTGATGGCGAAGATCGTCGCGATGCCGGCGTCGATGGCCTCCATGATGGCGTCGGGCGCGGCGAAGGCCGGCACGAAGATGACCGAGGTGTTGGCACCGGTGGCCTTGACTGCCTGGGCGCAGGTGTCGTACACGGGCACGGCGCCGTCGAGCGCGGTCTGGCCGCCCTTCCTCGGCGTCACGCCCCCGACCACGTTGGTGCCGTAGGCCAGCATCTGGCCCGCGTGGAAGCCACCCTCGCGGCCGGTGATGCCCTGGACGATGAGTCGGGTGTCCTTGTCGACGAGGATGCTCATGCCGCGCTCCCCGCCAGCGCGACGGCTCTCTCGACGGCCTCGTCAAGCGACTCGGCGGTGACGATGTCGGCACCGGACTCTTCCAGGATGTCGGCGGCGATATCGGCATTGGTGCCCACGATGCGCACGACCATGGGCACGCTGCGCGTCTGCTTCTGGCGCGCTTCCACCAGCCCGCGGGCCACCTCGTCGCCGCGCGCGATGCCGCCGAAGATGTTGATGAGGATGGCCTTCACGTTGGGGTCGCTGAGGATGAGGCGCATCGCTTCGGCGACCTTGTCACTGCGCGCACCGCCTCCGATGTCGAGGAAGTTGGCGGGCTCGCCGCCGGCGCGCTTGACGAGGTCCATGGTGGTCATGGCCAGGCCGGCGCCGTTGACCATGCAGCCGATGTTGCCGTCGAGGCGGATGAACGAGAGGTTGGCGGCGCGCGCCTCGATGTCCGCGGGATCCTCCTCGTCGAGGTCGCGCATCTCTTCGTGGCCGGGATGGCGCCCCAGCGCCGAGTCGTCAAGCGTGATCTTGGCGTCGAGCAGCTGCAGCGTCTCGACCGGCCCCTCGGGACCGTCCTCGCGCACGACGGCGAGTGGGTTGATCTCGACCAGGTCGGCATCCTCGTCGACCATCACCTTGACCAGGCCGGTGCAGATGGCGGCCGCCTCGCGAAGGTGCTCGCCGAGGCCCAATCGGAAGGCCATCTCGCGCGCCTGGAACGGCTGCAGGCCGAGCTGCGGATGGGCGTGGATCTTGACGATGGCCTCCGGGTTCTCCTCGGCCAGCGTCTCGATCTCGACGCCGCCCTCCGCCGAGCCCATGAGCATGATCCGCTGCGCGGTGCGGTCGAGCACGGCGGCGAGGTAGAGCTCGCGCACGATGTCCGCCCCTGGCGCCACCAGTACCCGCCGGACGGTGATGCCCTTGATGTCCAGGCCGAGGATGGACTCGGCGACCTGCTCGGCCTCATCGGCGGTGCGGGCGAGCTTGACCCCGCCGGCCTTGCCGCGACCGCCCACCAGCACCTGCGCCTTGATCACCACCGCGCCGGCGCCCTCGTCGAGGAACGTCGCGGCCTGCTCGCGTGCCTCCGCCGCCGTCGAGGCCACGGTATAGGGCGGGACGGGCAGCCCGGCGCGCTTGAGCAGGGACTTGGCGTGGAATTCCTGGAGCTTCACGGTCGCGACCGAGCATAGCGTGGCCCCGGGGCGGACGTGCAGGTGGTCTGCGGCTGGCCGGCCCATGGTCAGCAGCCGGATGCTTCGCCAGCGGTCCGCTCGCATGCGGTACATTGATTGGCACCGTCCGCCACTCGACCGATGACGTCCGCGACCTGGCCGCGGACATGGATCAGAGGGACAGCAACCGCATGATGCTCGCGCCGACGCTCCGGCCAGACCGCCGCCCGTGACCGCCACACCACAGGTCGAGCAGGGCCGCCGCGTCGAGCCTCGGCCGTCGACCAAGCCCCAGGGCACGGCCCAGAGTGGCTTCGGCTCCACCCTCCGCGTCGATCGCTGGATCATCAAGCCGGGCCTCATCGCCTTCGGCCTTCTCGCCTTCATCCTCTACGCCACCCTCAGCGCGGTCTTCGGGATCCCGTACTTCGGCGTCGACTACGCGGCAGAGGGCTATCACTCGCCCTTCTTCGGCATCGTCATCGGCGAGACGGTGCTGCCGGCCTGGTTCAGCCCGGCCATCCTCGTGCTCTGGATCCAGGTGCTCTTCCGTGGTACCTGCTACTACTTCCGCGGCGCCTACTACAAGGCCTTCTTCCTCGACCCGCCCGCTTGCGCGGTGGGAGAGCCGTCGGTGCACCGGCGCTTCGCGATGGAGAACAAGCTCCCGTTCATCCTCATGAACGCGCATCGGTTCGCGCTCTACCTGGCCTTCATCCCGCTGGTGGTGCTGTGGTGGGACCTGATCGTGGCCGTGGTTCACGACGGCCAGTTCCGACTCGGCTTCGGTGTCTTCCTCATCGCGGCCGACGCCATCCTCGTCTCGATGTATGTCTTCAGCTGCCACTCCTTCAGGCACCTCGTGGGCGGCAGCGTCGACTGCTTCAGCTGCACGGCCACCACCCAGCGCCGTCATGGCCTCTGGGGCTGGGTGAGCCGGGCCAACGTGCACCACGGCTTCTACGCCTGGGCCAGCCTCGTGAGCATCATCCTCGTCGACCTCTACGTGCGCGCGCTGGCGCTGGACATCATCAACACCTCCACGCCGATCATCGGAGGCTTCCTCTAGGCCGATGATCGAGACCCGACCCCACGACGTCCTCATCATCGGCGCCGGCGGCGCCGGCTTGCGTGCCGCGGTGGCCTGCATCGAGGCCGGCCTCTCGGTCGGCGTGGTCTGCAAGTCGCTGCTGGGCAAGGCCCACACGGTCATGGCCGAAGGCGGCATGGCCGCCTCGCTGGCGCACGTCGACGATCGGGACGGCTGGTCGACCCACTTCCGCGACACGATGGTCGGCGGCTACCGGCTCAATAACCCGCGGATGGCCGAGCTCCACGCCAAGGAAGCTCCCGATCGCGTGCGCGAGCTGGAGGAGTGGGGCGCCGTCTTCGACCGCACCCGGGACGGTCGGATCCTGCAGCGGCCGTTCGGCGGCCACACCTATCCGCGCCTGGCCCACGTCGGCGACCGCACCGGCCTGGAGCTCATCCGCACCCTGCAGGACCGCAGCGTCGGCGTCGGCGTGCAGGTCTACCAGGAAGTCATCATCACGCGACTCTCGACGGACGGGGATCGCGTCAACGGCGCCATCGGCTACCGGCGCATCGACGGGGTGCCCATGGCCTTCCCGGCCAAGGCCGTGGTGCTGGCCTCTGGTGGCGTCGGCCGGGCCTTCGCGGTGACCTCCAACTCGTGGGAGTCATCGGGTGACGGTCATGCGCTGGCCTACCGCGCCGGCGCCGAGCTCATCGACATGGAGTTCGTGCAGTTCCACCCCACCGGCATGGTCCACCCCGCGGGCGTGAAGGGCCTGCTCGTGACCGAGGCCGTCCGCGGCGAAGGCGGCATCCTGCGCAACGCGGAGGGCGAGCGCTTCATGTGGCGCTACCTGCCGGAGGCCCGGCGTGACGAGTACGCGGCCACCGACGAGGAGGCGCGCGCATGGGTCGACGACCTCACCGAGGGCCGACAGAGCAGCCACCGCCGCCCGCCCGAGCT
>JASFQX010000126.1:0-5783 GCA_050115215.1 Chloroflexota bacterium | reverse complement strand
ATGCGGCACCAGCTGGTCACCGTCAACGGCGTCCAGGGGCAGGCCATCCCGCCCTACGGTGAGGTGATGGTGGCCATCGGGGTCACCCGTCAGGCCGCCCCCCCGTTGCTACCCCTGGTCGCACCGCCCTGGACCAGGATGAGCCTGGGTGCGTTCGTGCTCCACCTGCCCGTGACCAACCGGGTCGCACGCGATGGGGGTCGAGGTCCCTACGGCTATCCCAAGTTCGTCGCCGACATGGAGTTCGAGGACAGCGTCGGTGCCTGTCGCACGCGCCTCTCCGAGGGCGACCACACGATCCTCACCCAACAGGCCTGGCCGAGCGGTCGACCGAGGCTGAGTGGGGGATCGCTGACCCTGTACTCGGTGCTCGGCGAGCGCCTGCTCGCTCTCGACGTCCCCCTGTCGATGGTGGAGCAGCGCCGGTTCGGCAAGCGCGGCGGCAGGCTGGAGCTGGGTGACCACCAGGTCGCGGACGAGCTGCGCACGCTGGAGCTCGATCCCGAGCCGTTCCTCACCCGACGACTGACGAGCCTGCGACTGTCCCTCGGGGTGCCCGAGCCGATCGGCTCTGCGCGGCCCTACACCGGCTACCTCGGCGAGGACCGTGAGTTCGGACGCTACCTCGTCAGCTACCCGGGCACCGAGCTGATGAACGGCCGCGAGCGGGTATCGACCACGATCCCGATCGAGCCCGAGCCCGAGCTCGAGCTCGAGCCCGAAGCGGGTGAACCCGTGCCGGCCGGCGATGCGATGAGCTGATCGCACGACCGACGCCGCGCGGTCGCAGGGGGCGAGCGTCACCCACGCCGCCGCATCTCCCGGTCGCGTGGCGGTCGCGTCGTGGTGGTGCGTCGAGTCAACGGCACGTTGGCGGAGCGGAGCGGCTGGATGGTCGTGGGTGTGGTCCGCTGCGGCGACACTCAGGTGAGTGGTGTGAAGTCGGTCGCGATGGCACCATCCCCGCGGAGATGGCAGGCTAGCCGCCCATGCCTCCCCTCCTCGGCGGTCTTCTCGTCTTCGGCACCAGCGCGGCCGTGCTCGCGCTCGAGATCCTCGCGGTGCGGCTGCTGGCGCCGCACCTGGGCATCACCATCGAGGTCACCACCGGCGTCATCGGGACCGTGCTGGCCGGCATCGCCCTGGGCACCTGGCTCGGTGGGCGGCTGGCCGACCGGGTCGACCCGCGGCGCCTCCTGGGGCCGATCCTCATCGTCGGCGGGGTGCTGGCCCTGGCGGTCATCCCCATGATCGCCCTCGCCGCCCGGACCGGCGTCGGAGCGAGTCCGCAGGGCATCCTCATCTATGCCGGCACGGCCTTCTTCCTGCCGGCCGCCGTGCTCTCCGCGACCAGCCCCACCGTGGTCAAGCTTCAGCTCCACCACCTGGGCCAGACCGGCGCCATCGTCGGCAGCTACTCGGCCATCGGCACCGCCGGCGCCATCGTGGGCTCGTTCCTGACCGGGTTCGTGCTCGTGGCCGCCGTGCCCACCCGGCCCATCGTCATCGGCATCGGCGTCGCGCTCATCGCCGCCGGCGTGGTCCTGGCCTGGCGGATCGGCCGCACCCGGCCCTCCGGCCTGCTGGCCCTGGCCCTGGCGCTCGGGCTCGGGGGCATCATCTGGGCCCTCCTCGCTCCCGAGCCATGCCAGCGGGAGAGCGCCTACTTCTGCATCAGCGTGGAGGCAGGCTCGGAGGACGGCAGTGAACGAGTGCTGATCATGGACACCCTGCGCCACGCCTATGTAGACCTCGACGACCCGACGTGGCTCGAGTTCCGCTACACGCGCCTGCTGGGCGATGTGGCCGATGCCGTGGCCCCCGCGGGGCAGCCCATCGCGGCCCTGCACATCGGCGGCGGCGGCTTCACGCTGCCGCGCTACATCGATGCCACCCGCCCGGGATCGCAGCACAGCGTGCTGGAGCTGGACCCGCTGGTGCTGGAGGTAGCAGAGGAGGAGCTGGGGCTGGAGGTCTCGGACGACCTGGCGGTCGTGATCGGAGATGCGCGCCTGAGCCTCGAGGACGAGCCGACGGACCGGTACGACCTGGTCATCGGCGACGCCTTCGGCGGGCCGGCCGTGCCCTGGCACCTGACCACGACCGAGTTCGTGGCCGAGGTCCGCCGCGCCCTGAGCGCGGACGGCATCTACGCCGCCAACATCATCGACCACCCGCCGCTCGACCTCGCCCGCGCCCAGCTGGCCACCTTCGCCGAGGTCTTCGCGCACGTTGGCATCTACGGTCCCGGCTCGATCGTCGCCGGCACACGGGGCGGGAACGTGATCCTGCTGGCGTCAGACGCGCCGCTCCCCGGCGAGGCCATCGTGCAGGCCAACCGGGCCCGCGGCGGCGGCGACCGGCTGGCCGACGGCGCCGACGAGGTCGCGGCCTTCAGCGGCGAGGCACCCGTGCTGCGTGACGACTACGCGCCGGTCGACCAGCTGCTCACCCGGTTCCCGTAGCCCTCGATCGAGGGCAGGCGGACCAGGCGGACGGTCAGGGCAGGACGCGCCCCTCGCTGGTCCCCCGGCCGGCGGCGGAGGACGCCTGATCGCCCTGCCCGCCACGCAGTCGTCCGAGCTCGATGGAGCGGGCGACGTCCTCGGGCGTCAACAGTCCGACCACGCCGTCGCCGATCGCGACCTGGTCGCCGAGCGCCGGGCGATCACGGACGATGGCCCGCGTGGGCCGGGCCTCGAAGCGCTGGATGACGTCGGTGACCAGCTCGTCGACGAAGGCCACCGGGCTCTGCTCCAGGGGCGTGGCAAGCTCGCCGATGCGGGTGCTGAGACGGTCCGCGCCGCGCACGTCCCGAAGCTGGTCCAGGCCCAGCAGGCCGAGGACGACGCCACCGGGCCCCGTCACCAGCCAGGTGGAGGCGCGACTCTCGCCCATGGCCGCGGCCACGAAGGTGTCGACGGTAAGGCTGCCCGGCACCCGCAGCGGGTCGCGCGTCATGATGTCGTCCACGCGGACGCCGCGCAGCGATTCGACCAGCTCGGTCGCGTGACGCTCCGCGCCGGCGGCGGTGCTCAGGAAGAAGCCCAGCAGCACGAACCAGATGCCCCCGAAGTCCCCGCCGAAGGCGCGCAGGATGCCGATGCCGACAAGGCCGTAGCCCAGCACCTGGCCCAACCCGGTGGACCAGCGCGTCGCCTGCATCCTGTCGCGCCGCCAGCGCCAGAAGACCGCTCGCGCGATGCGCCCGCCATCGAGCGGCGCACCCGGGAGCAGGTTGAAGATGGCCAGCACCAGGTTCACGAAGGAGAGCCAGCCCGTCGCCGCGGCGGCCAGGGCGGTGATGGGACCGGCGGGAGCGAATGTGAGCGCGACCGCCAGCAGCCCGAAGCCGAGGGCGAGCAGGAAGCTCATCAGCGGGCCGACGCCCGCGATGCGCGCCTCGGCGCCGGGCGAGCGGGCGTCGCCGTTCATGCGCGCGACGCCGCCCAGCAGCCAGAGCGTGATGCCCGAGACGGTCAGGCCCTCGCGGCGGGCCACAAGCGCGTGCGACAGCTCGTGGGCCAGCAGCGAGCCGAAGAAGAGGACAGCCGCCAGCCCGCCGGCCAGCCAGTAGAGGCTGCTGTCCAGGCCCGGCACCTGAGCCGGCAGGATCTGCGAGGCCAGGCTGAAGGCGATAAGGCCCGCGATCAGCAGCACGCTCCAGTTCATGCCCACCGGGATGCCCAGGACCTTGCCCAGGCGGATCGATCCAAACATGTCGGTTCTCCAGTCGTGTTCGCCAGTCGGAGCCGGCCGCCACCGCAGCGGGGTCGGACGTGGTCATCTGGCTGACGTCGGAATCGTACGTGCGACATGGATTACCTGTCAATCATGTCGTGTATTATGTGTCGCATGAACGTCATGGAAGCACCCGCGCGCGGCCCATCCATTGAGGAGCGCGGGACGGGCTGGACCTTCCTCACCAACCACGGACATGTGCTCATCACGCTCGCCACCGATCCAGAGCTGCGCATCCGCGACGTGGCGGCTCGGGTCGGCATCACCGAGCGCGCGGCCCAGCGCATCCTTCACGACCTGGTCGAGGCCGGCTACGTCGCGCGCGAGAAGCACGGACGCCGCAACTCGTACCAGCTCGCGCTCGACCGCCCGCTGCGCCACCCGCTCGAGTCACGTCACACCGTGGGGGAGCTCATCCATGTCCTGTGCAGCGCCCGCTAGTCCCGAGTCTATACAAACCCTTGACACACATTAGACATCCGGCCTAGACTCCGCAGCAGCGATGGGAAGACCCCTCGCTCGCCAGGAGCTGACATGGACTGGACATACCCCCGCGGCGCCGGGCCAGAGGGCATCTTCGAGATCGGGCGCCGCCTGGCCGAGCACATCGGCCGCATCCCGGACGCCACCACCTTCACCAACGACGCTCGCGAGATGCTCCGCATCACGCGGCGGGTCGAGCGTGTGGCCCGTGGGGGCCGGCTCTTCGTCGGTTTCCAGAATGCCCACAAGCTCGAGCTCGAGCGACCGCGCTACGAAGCACTCGTTGCCGCCGACACCGACATCGTGGCCTTCGGGGAGGGGCAGTTGCGCGAGCCCATCGCGGGCCTCGAGTATCGCGCGCTGCGCGCGGATCGCCAGCGCCTGGCCAATAACTGGTTCCTCGTCAGCGACGCCCCCGAGCGGGTCGGCTTCGTGAGCTGGGAGATCAGCGACGCCGACGCCTTCGGAGCGGGCGGTGCGGCCACGCCGGGCAAGGAGTTCGTGGGCTTCATCACCGATGACCCACTCGTGGTGACCGAGCTCGCGAGCGTGCTCGGGACGTGGGGCCGTCCCCTGCGGCCACCACCCCAGCCGACCTCGGCGGCCGATCCCGAGCGACCCGATCCTGCCAGCCAGGCGCTCATCGAGGCGATCTCGCAGACGTCGGTGGAGGCCACCGGCGCCGCACCCGGTGCCGTCGTGCTGGCGATGCGTCGCGACGACGGGGACGGTGCCCTGCGCACGGCGGTGGCGATCGCCGCCGCCGAAGAGCGGCCGCTGGTGATCGTCGACCGCAGCGCAGAGAGCATCTTCGGCACGCCCTACAACGATCTGCGCGGCGACGACGAGTATCGACCTCGCCCCGATCGTCTCTTCGGCGCCGCCACCGCCGTGCGGGAAGGGCGGGCCCTGACGGCCAGGGCCATCACCGCTGCCACGGCGCTGGGCGTCGAGGCCGGGGCATGGTTCCCGACCCGCTCTGGAGCGGACGGTCTGGCCGAAGCCGTGGGGCGCTTCGATGGCAGCCTCATCGTGCTGCCGGGCACCGTCCGCCAGCCGTCCGTGGCCGAGCGCATCCGCGGCATGACCCTCGACACGCTCGAGGCGATCGGCGTCCCGATCGTCGTGGCCAGCTGAGCCGGGGCGGATAGGCGATGGACGATCAGCTCTACCCGACGGACCATGAAACTGCCCGCGTGGCCGTCGTGACCGGGGCCACGGGGGCGATCGGCTCGGCGACGGCGGACCGCCTGACCCGCGCCGGCTGGCAGGTCGGCCTGGTCGCGCGCGATCGGGACCGGGTCGCGGCGCTGGCCGCCGAGCTGGGTCCGCGAGCCCTGCCCCTGCAGGCCGACGCCCGCGCCTCGGAGGCGCTCGAGGCCGCCTTCGCGGCGGCGACCGAACGGCTCGGGCCGCCGACCGCCCTCGTCCACGCCGTGGGCTCGACGCTGCTGCGACCGGCCCATGCCATCAAGGACGAGGAGTTCGAGGACGTCATCGCGACCAACCTCACCTCGGCCTTCCTCGCGCTGCGGGCCTTCGTGCGGGTGGCGCCGCGG
>JASFQX010000125.1:0-5790 GCA_050115215.1 Chloroflexota bacterium | reverse complement strand
CCATCAGGTCGGGGCTTCGTCGTGCCGCGCGGCATGCGGCCCCGGGGCCGCGCCCCGCCGCTAGACTCGACACGTGCAGCTGCAGACGGATCCGAAGGTCGTGCTCATCGACGTCGGCGACACCATGGCTCGAGCGCATCCCTCGTGGCGCGACGTCTATGCCACCGTCTTCCAGGGACACGGCATCGAGGCCACCGTGGAAGAGTTCGAGGCGGCCTTCCGCGCGGCCTGGGTCGAGTGGGCACATGAGGGACCCTTCGAGGCCACCGAGGCGGCCTCGTTCCAGCGCCTGATGGAGCTCGACCAGCTCGTCTTCGACCGGCTTGGGTACCCCAACCTGCCGGAATCATTCTTCCGTGATGTCGACCTCGCCTTCCGCCAGCGGTCCGCCTTCTACGTCTTCCCGGACGTCATCCCGGCGCTCGACGTCATGCAGGACGCAGGCTTGCGCATGGCCGTGGTCAGCAACTGGGGCTGGTACGCGCCCGAGCTGCTGCAGACGCTGGAGCTGGCGCGCCACTTCGAGGTCATGAGCATCAGCGCCCGCGTGGGCTACCAGAAGCCACACCCGGCCATCTTCGAGCACGCGCTGGACCTGCTCGCGGCCAGCCCCTCGGAGGCCATCCACGTGGGTGACGATCCGGAGGCGGACGTGGTCGGCGCCAGACGTGTGGGCATCCAGCCGGTGCTCATCGATCGGCGCGGGCGTGTCGACTCGCCGCTCGGGGCCGCGACCGAGGCCGGGGCCGTCGCGCTCATCCATGACTTCGACGGGCTGCTGGACCTGCTCGGGCTGGAGCGCCCGCCCGCCTCGGCGGAGACAGCGACCTGAGCACCCGCGACGAGACCAGGCCGTGGCGGCTGTTCGTGGCCCACCCGGTGCCGCCGGCCGTGCGTCAGGAGCTGGAGCGGCAGTTGGCACCGTACCGGGCGGCCCGACCGGACGTGCGCTGGACGAGCCCCCACTCGTGGCACCTGACGCTGCTGTTCCTGGGCTCGGTCGACCCGGCGCGAGTGGCCGAGCTGGAGCGGCTGGTGGAGGACGTGGCCGCGCGTGCCGCCCCCTACGATGTCCGCGCCGACGACGGGGGTGGGCGCGCACGCGAGCGAGACGGCGTGGCCTGGCTGGGGCTGTCCACCGGTGGCGAGGCGCTCATCGGCGTCGCCGACCTGGTCGTCCGGGGCTGCCCCCCGGCCATCACCGAGGGACCGGCGCCCAAGCGCACGCCGTCGGCGCATCTGACCATCGCGCGCCGGGCCGACCGGGACCTGATCACGGCCCTGCACACGGCGGCGTACGGCCCGCTGGGCGTGGCCTGGACCGTCGAGCGGCTGGCCCTCGTTCGCAGCCACCTCGGGCCCGGCGGCGCCAGCTACCAGACGCTGCGCGAGGCCACGTTGTAGGCTGCCCCAGTCACTAGCATCAGCCGCCCCCTCGGTGGCCCAGAGGAGAGCGTAGCCATGGCGCTGCAGCAGACGAAGTTCACCCTCAGCGAGGACCGGATCCCGCGCGCCTGGTACAACATCAACGCGGACTTGCCGGTCCCTCTCGCGCCGCCGCTGCACCCGGGCACCCAGCAGCCGGTCGGACCAGACGACCTGCTGCCGCTGTTCCCCATGGCTCTCATCGGCCAGGAGATGAGCACCGAGCGCGCGGTCGAGATCCCCGAGCCGGTGCGGCAGGCCTACGCCATGTACCGGCCTTCGCCGCTCTACCGAGCCCACCGCCTGGAGCAAGCGCTCGGGACCACCGCTCGCATCTACTACAAGTACGAGGGCGGCAGCCCGGCCGGTAGCCACAAGCCGAACACGGCCATCCCGCAGGCCTTCTACAACAAGGAGGAGGGCGTCACCCGGCTGACCACCGAGACCGGCGCCGGGCAGTGGGGTTCGGCCCTGGCCCTGGCCGGCTCGATCTTTGGGCTCGAGGTCATGGTCTACATGGTCCGGGCCTCGTACGACACCAAGCCCGGCCGACGGGTGCTGATGCAGATGTACGGCGGCGAAGTCGTGGCCAGCCCCAGCGACCGCACGCAGTACGGCCGGAACGTGCTGGCCGAGACGCCCGACACCCCGGGCTCGCTCGGCATCGCCATCAGCGAGGCGGTGGAGGATGCCGCCACTCGCGACGATTCCCGCTACGCGCTCGGCTCGGTCCTCAATCACGTGCTCATGCACCAGACCGTCATCGGCCAGGAGGCCATGGAGCAGATGGAGATGGCCGGCGACAAGCCGGACATCCTCGTGGCCTGCACCGGCGGTGGCTCGAACTTCGCGGGCCTCACCTTCCCCTTCATCGGGCAGAAGCTCCGCGGCGAGGCCGACTACCGCATCATCGCGGCCGAGCCGGCCGCTGCTCCCAGCCTGACCCGCGGCATCTACCACTACGACTTCGGCGACACCGGCAAGATGGCCCCCATCGTCAAGATGCACACGCTCGGCCACGACTTCGTGCCCGACCCCATCCACGCGGGCGGGCTCCGCTACCACGGCATGGCCCCGCAGGTGAGCCTGCTCAAGGACCAGGGCGTCATCGAGGCCCGGGCCGTGCACCAGACCCGCACCTTCGACGCCGGCAAGCTCTTCGCCCAGTCGGAGCTGATCTTGCCCGCACCCGAGCCGACGCACGCCATCAGCGTCGTCATCGACGAGGCGCTCAAGGCCAAGGCGGAGGGCACCAGTCCGGTCATCCTCTTCAACATGTGCGGTCACGGGCACTTCGACGTCAGCTCCTATGAGCGCTACCTGGAGGGCGAGCTGGAGGACTTCGAGTTGCCGCAGGACAAGATCGAGCACGCGCTCGAGACCGTCCCCTCGGTCTGAGCGGCAAGGAACGGGAGCTCGTCCTCGGGCTCCCGCGCGCCCGCATCATCGGCGACCGCCCCTGGAAGGGCATCCTCAGCGACGATGTCGAGGGCTACCTCGAGCTCATCGCGGCCGAAGGCGAGTACCGCCCGCGCGGCGAGGCCGAGCACGACCCCAGCTGGCAGCAGGTGATCCCGTACCTGCTCATGCGCGACGGGGAGCGCCTGTTCCTCATGCAGCGCACGCGTGCCGGCGGTGATGCCCGTCTGCACGATCTCTACTCGCTCGGCATCGGCGGTCACCTCAATCCCGAGGACGGCGGCGTGCTGACCGGCCTGCGACGGGAGTTCCACGAGGAGATGGTGGCCGAGTGGGAGCCTGAGCCACGCTTGCTCGGGCTGCTCAAGGACGATGACGTACTCGTGGGCCAGGTCCACCTGGGCGTCGTCTTCGAGGCGGACGCTGCCGGGCGGGCACTGGGCGTGCGTGAGACCGACAAGCTCAGCGGCCGATTCGTGCACCCAGAGGACTGCCTGCCGGTGTACGAGCGCATGGAGACCTGGAGCCAGCTCCTTTACGACCATGTGACAGGACGCGCGATGGGACCGGTCCGCAGCGGCTGAATCGGGGCCCGGAGATGGGATAATCAGGGCAGGTGAACACCGTGAGAACCCGTCGTCGCATCTCCCCGCTGGCTGTCGTCCGCTTCGTTCTCGTGCTCATGGGCGCACTGAGCTTGCTCGCGTCCACCGTCGTGGCCCAGGACGAGGAGACGGCCAGGGGCAGGCACGTGGTCGTGCTGCCCACCAGCGGCATCGTCGACCAGATCATGTCGGAGTACCTGCGCGCAGGCATCTCCCGGGCGGTCAGCGACGGTGCAACCGCGGTGGTCATCGAGCTGGACACGCCCGGCGGCTCGCTCGAGGCTACCCGCGACATCGTCCAGTCGGAGCTGTCGGCGGAGGTGCCGATCATGGTCTGGGTCGGCCCGGCAGGTGCTCGTGCCGCCAGTGCCGGCACCTTCCTCACGCTCGCCGCCCACGTCGCGTCCATGGCGCCGGCTACCAACATCGGCGCGGCCACGCCGATCTCGTCGGACGGGCAGGACATCCCCGACGACCTGGGCAACAAGGTCATGAACGACACCATCGCCACCATCACCTCGATCGCGGAGGAGCGCGACCGGCCCGTCGACTGGGCCATCAGCACGGTCGAGGACGCCGCCTCCTACACGGTCGACGAGGCGCTTGCCGCCGGGGCCATCGACATCAAGGCCGAGTCGATCGACGACCTGCTGGCGCAGGCGGACGGGATGACCGTCGACGTGGCCGGCAAGCAGGTCGTGCTGGAGACCGCCGGAGCCGAGACCGAGCGGCTGAACATGAACCCGTTCCAGCAGTTCCTGCACTTCCTGAGCGACCCCAACATCGCCTTCATCCTGTTCACGCTCGGGTTCTACGGCCTCTTCTTCGAGCTCCAGAACCCCAACTACGTCACCGGCATCCTGGGCGCCTTCGCGCTGCTGCTCGCCTTCATCGGCTTCGGCAGCCTGCCGCTCAACGTCGTCGGCTTGCTGCTCATCGGCCTCGCGGTCGTGCTCTTCGTGCTCGAGTTGACCGTCACCAGCGGCGGGCTCCTGACCATCGGCGGGCTGGTGGCCTTCGCGCTGGGCGCCTCGGCGCTCTACACCGACCCCGGCGACCCGGTGGCGCCAGAGGTGAGCGTGGCGCCGGAGATCATCGTGCTCATGACCGCCACCACCGGCGCCGTCGTCTTCCTGGTGCTGATGGTGGTGATGCGACAACGGCGGCAACCGCAGACGGTCGTGGGCGTGAGTCACATCAGCCAACCGCTCGTGCCGCTGGGAACGGAAGGTGAAGTCCGCCGGCCGCTGGAGCCTACCGGCACGATCTTCGCTGCGGGTGAGGAGTGGACCGCGCGCACAGAGTCGGGCCTGCTCGAACGCGGCACGGCGGTGCGCGTGACCGGCAACGATGGCATGGTGCTCATGGTGGAGCCCATGACCGCAGCAGCAGAAAGCACAGAAGGGACGGCCTAACCCATGGACCTGCTCAGCATCGCCCTGCCGAGTCTCCTCTTCCTCATCGTCGTGGTGGTGGTCGTTCTCTATCTCTCGATCCGCATCGTGCGCCAGTACGAGCGCATGGTCATCTTCCGGCTCGGCCGCACCAGCCCCGACCTGGTGCGCGAGCCCGGACTGCGCTTCCTCATCCCCATCGTCGACCGCCCGGTGAAGGTCGACATCCGCGAGAACTTCACCGAGGTGCCCAGCCAGACCGTCATCACCCGCGACAACGCCCCGGTCGACATCGACTTCCTCATCTACTGGAAGATCGTCGAGCCCATGGACAGCCTGGTCAACGTCGGCGACTTCCAGGGTGCCCTGCAGGGCATCGCCACCACCACCCTGCGCGCGGTGGCGGGCGACATGATGCTCGACGACGTGCTCTCCAAGCGCGACCAGGTGAACGACGTGCTGCGCGTCAAGCTCAGCGAGCAGACCGAGCGCTGGGGCGGCAAGGTCACCACCGTCGAGATCCGTGAGCTCATCCCGCCACCGGACGTGCAGGCCTCCATGAACCGGGTGCTCACGGCCGAACGAACGCGACGCGCGGTCATCACCGAGTCCGAAGGTGAGCGCCAGGCGAAGATCAACGTGGCCGAGGGCGAGAAGCAGTCGGCCATCCTGCAGGCCGAGGGCGTGCGGCAGAAGTCCATCCTGGAGGCCGAGGGGTACGCCGAGGCGCTCAGGCGCATCTTCGAGGCGGCCCGGACGATCGACGACCGCACCATCACGCTGCAGTACTTCGATGCGCTGCGACAGCTGGGCGAGTCACCATCGACCAAGTACGTGCTGCCGCTCGAGCTGACCGACCTGGCCAAGAAGCTGGGCAACTTCCTCGACCAGGGACTGGAGACCGGGGCCTCCGTCCGCCTGTCCTCTGGCGAGGAGCCGGGGCAGGG
>JASFQX010000124.1:0-5807 GCA_050115215.1 Chloroflexota bacterium | reverse complement strand
TGGCCGACGAGCTGGCCCAGGCCACCTACGACGGCATCTGGTTCAGTGCGCTGCACCGTGATCTGCGCGAGTACGTACGCTCGAGCCAGCGCGTGGTCAACGGCCAGGTGCGCATGCGCCTGGAGAAGGGTTCCGCCTACGTGGTCGGCCGCCGCAGCGACGATTCGCTGTACGACCGCACGCTCGCGACCTACGATGCCGACGATGCCTACGACCATGCCGCTGCTGTCGGCTTCATCAAGATCTTCGGCCTGCCGCTGCGAACCGAGGCGGCGCGTCACGACTCAGCCTGGACCTGGACCGAGCCGATGCTGGGTGAGCTGCCGGTGGAGGTCGCCGACGCCACGCCCGGGGTCTAGCCGGTGAAGGCCTGGGGTGGGCGCTTCGCGGCGGAGCCCGACGCGAACGCGGCCGACTTCGGCCGCTCCATCGAGGTCGACGAGGTTCTGGCGCTGGATGACATCACCGGCTCCATCGCCCACGTCACCGGCCTGCGCGAGGCGGGGCTCCTGAGCGCGGATGAGGCGGCCATGATCGTCGATGGCCTCGAAGCCATCGCCGCGGACGTGCGCGCCGGCTCGATCCGCTGGGATCCGGCGCACGAGGACATCCACCTGAACGTGGAGATGGAGCTGACCGCGCGCATCGGCCCGGTCGCGGGCAAGCTCCACACCGGCCGTTCGCGCAACGACCAGGTCGCGACCGACTTGCGCCTCTACCTTCGTCGACGGACGAGCGAGATCGACGCGGCCATCGTGGGTCTGGAGCGGGCGCTGGTGAGCCTGGCGCGGGAGCACAGTGCGGCCGTCATGCCCGGGCATACGCACGTGCAGCCGGCGCAGCCCGTGCTCTTCGCTCACCACCTGCTGGCCTACGTGGAGATGCTCGAACGCGACCGCGGCCGGTTCGCCGACGCCCTGGGCCGGTCCTCGCTCTCGCCCCTGGGCTCGGGCGCGCTGGCGGGGGCCGGGTTTCGCCTCGACCGCGAGGCGACCGCGGCTGCGCTCGGGTTCGCCGGCGTCACGCGCAACTCCATCGATGCGGTGGGCGACCGTGACCCGGTGGTCGAGACCATCAGCGCCGCAGCCCTAGCCATGGCCCATCTCTCGCGGCTGGCAGAGGAGCTGGTGTGGTGGACCAATCCCAACTTCGGCTTCGTCCGGCCTGCCGACGCCTGGTCCACGGGTTCGTCGATGCTGCCCAACAAGCGCAACCCGGACCCGGCCGAGCTCATCCGCGGTCGCAGCGCCCGTGTCACGGGCCACCTGGTCACGACGCTGGCCCTGCTCAAGGGCCTCCCTGCTGGCTACCAGCGCGACCTGCAGGAGGACAAGCCGGCGCTCATCGATGCCCTCGGCGTGCTGGAATCCTCGCTCGGGGTCATGGCCGGCATGGTCGCTACGCTGGAGGTCGACGAGGACCGGATGCGAGCGGCGGCCACGGCCGGCTACGCCACGGCGACCGCCGTGGCCGACGCGCTGGTCGAGCGAGGCGTGCCCTTCCGCGAGGCACACCGCATCGTGGGCACCCTCGTCTGGCGCGCCGAACGCGCCGGGCTCGAGCTGACCGAGCTGCCCGACCGGGACATCAGCGAGGCGCTATCCGACTCGGACGACGCGGTGGCGCGAGCTGCCGCCCCCGACGCGCTGGTCGCCGGCGAGCTGCGCGCTGCCGCGCGGCTCGAGAACGCGCTGGCCCGGCCGGACGTCATCGGAGGCACGGCGCCGACTCGCGTGCAGGCCGAGCTCGACGCGGTTGCCGAGCGCCTCGACCGGGGGGACTAGCGCCGCTGGAGCCTCAGTCGGGTTCCGAGCGCGCGCGGGAGACGACGACCGACCCCGTCTCCAGCACGATCTCGGCCGGCACGGGATGGGTCAGGAACAGCGGCATCGACTCGCTGTAGCCGTAGGCTCCGGCGTCGAGCACGGCCAGCACGTCACCGGCCTGCACACGCGGCGCCCGAACGGCCGAAGCCAGGACGTCGAGGCCGGTGCACAGCGGCCCGACCAGGTCGACCTCGACCTCGACCTCGCGCCCGGCCGTCGCTCCCACCGGCACGACGCGGTGATCCTGACCTACCAGGCGCGGCCGGAGCAGGTGGTGGATCCCTCCGTCGCTGATGGCCACCACGCGGCCGCCGCGCGCCTTGGTGCGCGTGACGCGGCAGAGGTAGGCACCGGCCGGCCCGGCCAGCCAGCGGCCGGGCTAGAGCAGCAAGCGTGCGCGGCCTAGCCCGGGGCGCGCAGCCCACGTGGCCATCTCGTCCGCGAGTCCGCTCCCGAGCGCCTTGAGGTCGAGCTCCGCGTCCGACTCCGTGTAGGGGATGCCCAGGCCGCCACCGGCGTCGAGCAGCTCGATCTCGAGCCCGTTCCCGGCGGCGATGCGCGCGGCGCGCCGGGCCAGGTCGGTGGCACCCTCGACCAGGGTGCCAGCCTCGAGGACGTTGGAGGCGCCGAAGGCATGGAAGCCCCGCAGCACGAACGGCCCCTCCGGTGCCAGAACCCTGGACGCGCGGAGCCTGGCGACCGCCTCGTCGGCCTCATCGTCGGTGAGCCCGAACTTGACGTTGCCGAGCGCGCTGATGATGGGCAAGCCCTCGGCCTGGCTCTCGGTCGCCAGACGCAGGAGCAGCCCCTGGCCGGGCCGCGCCGCTCCGGTCCGCGCGATCAGGCTCTCCAGCTCGTCGAGCGACTCGATGGTCAGCGCCCCCACGCCGGCCGCCAGGGCCCCCTCCAGCTCGTCATCGGTCTTGCCCGGGCCGGTGAAGACCACGCGCGATGGTTCGAATCCGGCCCGCATCGCTGCGCGCAGCTCGCCGCCGGAAGCCACGTCAGCCCCCAGCCCGGTCCCGGCCAGCAGGGCCAGCACCGCGGGCGACGAGTTGGCCTTGGCCGCGAAGGCCAGCTCTACCCCCGCGGGCATGGCCGCGCGAAGGGCGGCAGCCCGCGCCCGCAGCACCCGACCGTCGTAGACGAAGAGGGGGCTGCCGTGCTCGGCCAGCAGCGACTCCGGCACCTGACCGGCCACCGTGCGGCCGACCTCGATGGACAGCGTCCCGGGGGCGCCCGAGATCACCGCAGCGCGTCCTCGAGCGCGATACGGGCAGCGGTGCCCCGGTCGCGGTACTTGACGATCACGGGTACGGCCAGCGAGAGGCCCTGCGCCCGCGCCCAGGCGGATGAGGCGGGGCGCGTGCCCGGCACGACGACGGCGTCGGCGGGCACGACCAGCGGTGTGCCTGGTGTGCCCCGTAGCTCGCGTTCGTTGACCAGGTCCACGAGCCGGCTCTGCCCGGTGATGATCGTGCCCGCCCCGATGACGGCACCACGACCGACGGTCAGGCCCTCGTAGAGCCCCGCGCCGCCGCCCACGAAGGCGCCGTCCTCGACGATGACCGGGCGCGCGCCGGCCGGCTCGAGCACACCGCCGACCTGGACGGCAGCCGACAGGTGGACGTCGTCCCCGATCTGGGCACAGGAGCCGACCAGGACGTGCGAGTCGATCATCGCGCCGCGACCGACCCAGCTGCCGATGTTGGCGTACGAAGGCGGCATGATGGTCACGCCCGGCTCGAGGTGCACGCCGCTACGCACGCTGCTGCCACCCGGGACCACCCGCCAGGGCGAGCCGGCCGCGGTCGCCGCTTGAGCCGCCTCGCTCTCCAGCAGATCGAGCACCCCGTAGGCAGCCTTGTCGCGCGCGGCCATGATGGGTCCGTCGCGCAGCTCGGTCATGCCCGGCAGGCGGAAGCCGAGCAGGATGCCCGTCTTGACCCAGGGGTCGACGCGCCAGCCACCCTCGACCGCGGGATCGGGCGTGGCCGCCCTGACACGTCCCGCCTCCAGCGCGGCCACGAGATCGGCCACCACGGCCCGCACATCCGCCACCAGAGCCGGGGCTGGATCGCCGGCGGCCATTGCCCAGGCAGCGCCGGCCTCGGCGATCCGGGCGGCCAGGTCCGAGGCATCGACGGACGCCCGATCCGTTCTCGCTGTCATGCAGCCGCGGCCTCGTGACCGGTGCCGATGAGGCCCAGGTCGGTGAGGACGGCGCGCACGCGCGCGCGGTTGGCCTCGTCGAGCGGCATCATCGGCATGCGCAAGGCGTCGGTGATGAGGCCCATCTCGGCCATGGCCGCCTTGACCGGCGCAGGGCTGGTGGTGATGAAGTTCACGCGCATGAGATCGAGGTAGCGATAGTGGATCTCGCGCGCCGTCTCCATGTCGCCAGCGGCGGCGGCGGCACAGAGCCGGACCATCACCTCGGGCACCTCGTTGGAGGCCACCGAGATGACGCCGTCGCCGCCGACGCCCATGATCGGCAGGGTCCAGCTGTCGTCGCCCGAGAGCACCGCGAACCCCTCCGGCCGGTCGCGGACGATGGTCATGATCTGCTCCATGTTGGCCGAGGCCTCCTTCACGGCCACGATGCGTGGATGCTCGGCGAGGCGCATGAGCGTGTCGGCCGCGACGTTGCCGCCGGTCCGGCCGGGCACGTTGTAGACGACCACCGGCAGGCCACCCTCCTCGGCCACGGCCCGGTAGTGAGCCTCGAGCATGCGCTGATCGGGCTTGTTGTAGTAGGGCGAGACCACGAGCGCCGCGTCGGCCCCGAGCCGGGCGGCCGCCTGCGTGTACTCGATGGCGTGCGCGGTGACGTTGGAGCCGGTGCCCGCGACGACGGGTGTGGTCGCAGCCACGCCGCGGCGACGCACGGTCTCCACGGTCAGCTCGATGACGCGCTGGTCCTCCTTGGCGCTGAGGGTCGGTGACTCGCCGGTGGTGCCCACCGGCACGAGGCCGTTGATGCCGGCGTCGATCTGGCGCTCGACCATGGCCACCAGCGTGGCTTCGTCGAGTGAACCATCCTCGCGCATCGGTGTGACCAGGGCGGTGATGGCACCCCGCAGGGTCGGTGTCGTGGTCATGTCGTTCGTTCCCTTCGTCCGTTCGATGTCAGGTGGTCCGTTCGCGGACCAGGTCGCTGAAGGTGGTGATGCCCGTGCGCTCGGGCTGCTCCATGAGGCTGTCGGCCGCGAGCAGGGCCCCGGACACGTAGGCGGAGCGGTCGCGTGCCTCGATGCGGATCTGGAGCGACTCGCCCGGGCCGTCGAAGCCGACGGTGTGCATCCCCGGATGGCTGCCGGCGCGCAGAGCCACGATCTCCAGCACGTCTGCATCCGGCGCGCCCGTCCCCGTGGCCAGGCGCGCCTCGCGCTTCGAGTGGAGGTACGGCAGAAGGCGCCCGGCGACGGCCAGGGCGGTCCCCGACGGCCGGTCGGCCTTGGCCGCCCGGTGCTGCTCGAAGAGGTACGGGTCGTAGTCGCTGAAGCGGCCGAAGAGCCGGGCGGCGTACTCGGCGACCTCGCCGAACAGGACGGCGCCGAGGCTGAACGTCGGCGCCACCACGGCACGCGCGGCGTGCTGTTCGAGCCGCTCGCTGACGGCCGCGCCGGTGTCGTCGGTGATGGTCCAGCCGGTGGTGCCTACGACGAAGGCACGGCAGCCGGCGGCCAGACCCAGCTCGAGGTGCTCGAGCAGCGTGGAGTCGTGGCTGAACTCGAAGGTCACGTCCACCGCACCAAGATCGGCGGCAGCGGGGTAGCCCGCGGCTCGGCCGGCCAGGGCCGCGATCTCGTCGCCGCGCGCGGCAAGGGCGCTGGCGATGGCGCGGCCCATGTTGCCGCTGCCGGTGATCAGTGCTCGCATCGTGGTCGTGCTCCTCGGCTGGGTGGTGGTCGGTCGCGACGAGGCGGTGAACCGGCTCCGGACCAAACAAAAAGACCGCAGTCACCGTCATCGGTGTCT
>JASFQX010000123.1:0-5830 GCA_050115215.1 Chloroflexota bacterium | reverse complement strand
TCCTCATCGAGGACGAAACCATCGCGGCGGTCGGCCTCATCCGGGGCGAATCGGTCTCCGGCCAGCTGCTGGCCGGCCTGACCGAAGCCTCGGTCGACCGCGTCATCGATGCCGAGGGCCGCTGGATCATCCCCGGCGGCATCGACCCGCACACGCACTTCGACCTGCCCTTCGGTGGCACCGTCTCCAAGGACGACTTCGAGACGGGCACGCGTGCGGCGGCCTTCGGCGGTACCACCACCATCATCGACTTCGCGGTCCAGACCAAGGGCCAGGCCCTGCGTCCGGGTCTCGAGACGTGGATGGCCAAGGCCGAAGGCAAGGCCACCATCGACTACGGCTTCCACATGATCATGGGCGACGTCAACGAGGCGACGCTCAAGGAGATGGACACGCTCGTGGCCGAAGGCGTCACCGACTTCAAGCTGTTCACGGCCTACCCGGGCGTCTTCCTCTCCGACGACGGCGCCATCTTCTCGGCCATGCGCCAGACCGCCGAGAACGGCGGCCTCATCCTCATGCACGCCGAGAACGGCGTCCCGATCGATGTCATCGCCAACGCCAACGCCGAGGCCGGCAACACGGACCCCTACTACCACGGCGTGTCGCGCTACCCCATCTTCGAAGGCGAGGCGGTCAACCGCTGCATCCGCTTTGCAGAGGCCGCCGAGGTGCCCGTCTACATCGTCCACCTCAGCTCGCGCGACGCGCTCGAGGAGGTCGTGCGCGGCCGAGATCGCGGGGCCATGGCCTTCGCCGAGACCTGCCCGCAGTACCTGTTCCTCTCGCTCGAGGACATGAAGAACGGCTTCGAAGGGGCCAAGTTCGTGTGCAGCCCGCCGCTGCGGCCAGCCGACCACCAGGAGGATCTCTGGCGTGGCCTGGTCAAGGACGACCTGCAGACCGTGGGCACCGACCACTGCCCCTTCGACTTCGTGGGCCAGAAGGACCTGGGCGTCGGTGACTTCCGCAAGATCCCTAACGGCCTGCCAGGCGTGGAAGAGCGGATGGACCTGATGTTCCAGGGCGTGGTCAACGGCCGCTACAGCAAGGAGCGCTGGGTTGAGATCACCTCCACATCCGCAGCCCGGATCTTCGGCCTCGCCGGCCGCAAGGGCGTGATCGCACCCGGCTACGACGGCGACATCGTGGTCTACGACCCCGACAGGAAGCACGTCCTCTCGGCTTCGACACACCACATGAATGTCGATTACTCCTGCTACGAGGGCATGGAGGTACAGGGCGCCAGCGACATCGTGCTTTCACGCGGCCAGGTCATCGTGGAGGACGGCGAGTGGAAGGGCCAGGCCGGCGACGGCCGGTTCCTCAAGCGCGAGGTCGCGCGCGAGTATCTCAAGTAATCCCAGCCCCGGGGGGCGGGCGATCAGCCCCAAGGTGCCATCGCCGCAGCCGCCGGGGCGATCGTCCAGGGCGCCCTCGTAGGCCCGCGGCAGCCAGCGTAGCCTTCGCGGCCGCGGGCGAGGCCCTGCGCGGCGGCCAGGCGTGATCCTGGGCGGCCGCGGGCGAGGCCCTACGCGGCGGCCGGGCGAGGGTCAGTCCTGCGCCGCCTCCCAGCTCACGACGATGTCCTCGCCCTGGAGGCCCGCTCTCACCGCCCACAGGCCGGCCGCGCAGTGGTCGGCCAGGTGCAGGTCCTTGCGATCGTGCGTGGTGCAGAGGGCAAGGACCGTGGAGCCGGCCGCCTTGGCGGCCTCGATGCCTGCCGGCGCGTCCTCGATGACGAGACAGGCGGCGGGCTCGACGCCCAGCAGCTCTGCCGCGCGCAGGTAGGGATCGGGAGCAGGCTTGCCGCGCGCGATGTCGTCGACGGTCACGAGCGCGTCCGGTACCGGCAGCCCGCAGTGCACCAGCCACTGCCGCGCGATGGGTCGGTAGGCGCTGGTGGCGATGGTCCAGCGGCCAGCGGGCAGTTGGCCCAGGAGGGCGGCAGCGCCGGGCATGGCCGCGACAGCGTCGGTGCTGTCATCGGCATCGAGCGTCGCGTTGAAGGCCGCCGCCTCGGCCTCGGGGTCGAGCCGGGGTGCGACGATGCGGATCGTCTCCACCGGCGGGCGGCCTGGGTGGACGTGGGCGATCTGCGTGTCGTAGTCGATGTCGTGCTGGGCGCCCCACGAGCGCCAGTGCTGGGCGTAGACGTCGCCCGAATCGATGACCACCCCGTCCATGTCGAAGATGACCGCAGCCACGCGCAGCTCAGGCATGTGCCCTCTCATCGATCGGTTCCAGGCGTAGCGCCCAGAGCGCACGGTAGACCCGGCGGGGCGGAGCGGATCGGCGCCCGCTCCCTCCCCCATCGGGACTCATGCGCCTAGCGGGTGCGCGGGAAGCCCAGGTTGATCTCCGAGGTGGCGGGGTCCGGCCAGCGCGAGGTGATGACCTTGCCCTTGGTGTAGAACTTGACCCCCTCGGGGCCGTACATGTGGGAGTCGCCGAAGAGCGAGGCCCGCCAACCGCCGAAGCTGTAGAACGAGACCGGCACCGGGATGGGCACGTTGATGCCCACCATCCCGACGTCGATGTCGAACTGGAACTGACGAGCCGCGCCGCCGTCACGGGTGAAGATGGCCGTGCCGTTGCCGTACTCGTGGCTGTTGATGAGCTTGACGCCCTCCTCGTAGGTGTCCACGCGGACGACCGTGAGCACGGGACCGAAGATCTCGTCCTTGTAGCAGGCCATGTCCGGGGTCACGTCGTCGATGAGCGAGACGCCCAGGTAGAAGCCGTCCGATTCCTTGTACAGCGGGTGGTCGCGGCCGTCGGCCACGATGGTGGCCCCGTCCTGCTTGCCGCTCTCGATGTAGCCGGTGACCTTGTCGCGATGCTGTGCGGTCACGAGCGGGCCCATGAGGGAGGCCGGATCGGTGCCGTCGCCGATGACCACCTGCGGCAGGCGCTCCTTGATGGCCTCGATGAGCGGGTCGTGGATGTCGCCGACGGTGACGATGGTGGCGATGGCCATGCAGCGCTCGCCGGCGCTGCCGTAGCCCGCGCTGACGGCGGCATCGGCGGTGAGCCCGATATCCGCGTCGGGTAGCACCAGCATGTGGTTCTTGGCGCCGCCGAGGGCCTGCACGCGCTTGCCGGCCCGCGAGCCGGTCTCGTAGATGCGCTGGGCCGTGGCGGTCGAGGCCACGACCGAGATGGCCGCGATGTCGGGATGCTCGGTGAGCCCGGCGACCGCCACGCGGTCACCCTGCACCACGTTGAAGACGCCGTCGGGCAGCCCGGCGTCCTTCATCAGCTGGGCCAGGAGGATCGAGACGGAGGGGTCGGTCGAAGATGGCTTGAGCACGAAGGTGTTGCCGGTGGCGATGGCGTTGGCGAACATCCACATCGGCACCATGGCCGGGAAGTTGAAGGGCGTGATGCCGGCGACCACGCCCAGCGGCTGGCGGATGGAGTAGACGTCCACGCCACCGCTGACCTGCTCGCTGAACTCGCCCTTCTGCAGCTGCGGCACGCCGCAGGCGTACTCGATGTTCTCGATGCCGCGAGCGAGCTCGCCCTGCGAATCGCTGAGGACCTTGCCGTGCTCGCTGGTGATGATCGCGCAGATCTCATCGCGGTGCGCATCGAACGCGTTGCGGATGCGGAACATCGTGTCGGCACGCTTGGACAGCGAGGTCGCGCGCCACATGGGGAACGCCGCCTTCGCGGCCGCGACGGCCATCTCGATCTCTTCGACGCTGGCGATGTCGACCGTCTTGGTCTGCTCACCGGTGGCGGGGTTGTACACCGGCCGGCTCTTGCCTGAGGTCGAGGGCACGACCGCCCCGTCGATCCAGTGGTTGATGCGGGGGAGCGTCCCCTGCGCCTCGGTCGCCTTGGGCACCATCGTCTGCGTCATGTACGGACCTCGCGTCGTGGAGTGGATTGGGCCTAACGATAATCGATGATGTCCAGACGCCCCCGCCGAGCAGCCCCCTACCGTGGGGCCTCGACCACGAAACGTGGCTGCCTGGCCCCTAGCCCTCGACCGGGTCGCGCAGCTCGCCCATCGCCACCATCTTCTCGACCAGGCCGCGCACGGCCTGCGCCGAGTGGTCGAACATGGCCTGCTCGTCGGCGGTCAGGCTGATCTCGACGATACCCTCGACGCCGTTCTTGCCCAGGCGAGTGGGCACGCCGACGAAGAGGCCGTCATGCCCGTACTGGCCCTCGAGGTAGGCCGCGCACGGCAGCACCATATGGCGGTCGTTGATGACCGCGTCCACCATCGCCGCCACCGACGAGGCCGGTGCGTAGAAGGCGCTGCCCGTCTTGAGCAGGGACACGATCTCGGCCCCGCCGTTTCGGGTGCGCTCCACGAGGGCCTCGATGCGATCGGGCTCCATGAGCTCGGTGATGGGCACGCCACCGACGGTGGAGTAGCGTGGCAGGGGCACCATCGTGTCGCCGTGGCCGCCCAGCACGAAGGCGTAGGTGTTGACCACCGAGACGCCCAGCTCCATGGCGATGAAGGTGCGGAAGCGGCTGGAGTCGAGCACGCCGGCCATGCCCACGACGCGTTCGGCGGGCAAGCCGCTGGCCTCGAGCGCCACGTGACACATGGCGTCGAGCGGGTTGGTCACGACGATGACGATGGCATCAGGAGAGTAGGCCACCGACTGCTCGACCACGCTGCGCACGATGCCGGCGTTCTTGGCCATGAGATCGTCGCGACTCATGCCCGGCTGGCGTGCCAGGCCCGAGGTCACGACGATGACATCCGACCCGGCCGTGTCCGCGTAGTCGTTGGTACCTCGAACCGCCATGTCGTGCCCGGCCACGGGCGCCGCCTGGGCCAGGTCGAGCGCCTTGCCCTGGGGCAAGCCTTCGACGATGTCCGTGAGCCAGACATCGGCCAGGCGTCCTTCGACGATGCGTTGGGCGGTGGTTGCGCCGACGTTGCCTGCGCCGATGACGGTGACGAGCGGGTTGGCCATGGTGACAGCGACTCCTCGGTAGGTCGTTCTCGACGGCCCATGCTACTCCCCTCCCCGACCGCGCGGCGACCTGCCTACCCCTCGACGCAGTGGGCGGCGACGCCCCCAGGGCGAAGCCGGGCGACCGGCCGCGCCACCCCCGGCTGCCAGCAGACGCGCGCCCTCGACAGGGCGCCCTCCGGCCGACCCTCGTCAGTCGGAGACGTCGGCGTCGGGTGCGCCCAGGTCGGCCGTGGGCAGGCTCACGATCACGGTGGCGCCCTTGCCGGGGACGGAGTCGACGTCGATCGACCCGCCGGCGCTCTCCACGAAGGGGGCCAGGGCGGCGAGCCCGTGGCCGCTGCCGCCACGTTCGGCCTTGGTCGTGAAGCCCAGCTCGAAGAGGTGCTCGAGCGCCTCTTCGCTGAACCCGGGGCCGGTGTCGGCCACGATGATGCGCGCACGATCCTCGTCGAGCCGGTCGGTCCGCACGCTGAGCGTGCCGCCGTCGACCATGGCGTCGCGCGCGTTGAGCGCGAGGTTCAACACGATCCGCTCGATGCGCAGCTTGGAGATGGTCACGTAGGCGTCCTCGGCCGCGGTTGCCACGATCAGCTCGATCGACGGCGGCAGCAGCGCGTCGAGCAGCCTGCGCAGCGCGGCCACGTTGGCGTCGAGGTTGACCGCCACGAGCGTCTCGCTGGTGTCGTTGCCGTCCAGCTGGTCGATGAGGTCGAAGACCGTGGCGGACACGACTACGCAGTGGGCGATGTCCTCACGTGCGGGGTCCTCGGGCGGGATCGCCCGCAGCGCCAGCTCGGCATGGCCGCGGATGGCCGTGAGCAGGTTGCGCATGTCGTGGGTGATGGAACGGATGGCGTCGGGAGAGGGCTCCATACCCGTCA
>JASFQX010000122.1:0-5831 GCA_050115215.1 Chloroflexota bacterium | reverse complement strand
GCGCGATGCCTCGCCTCACCTAGCTCTCACGCAGCAGCGGACTCGAGTCCGATCTCATCCGCCGTTCTGGCCCTAGCCGTGCCCTCGCCGGACGAGAGGAACCGGCCAACCGCTTGGGCCGCGAACAGCGGGTCGTCGAGCCAGGGCAGATGGCCAGCCGCCGGCAGCGGCTCGAGCTCCGCGTGCTGGAGCAGACTCGCGATGCGTCGACCGTTGTCGACGCCACCGAAGCCGTCGTCATCGCCCCAGAGGAAGAGCGTCGGCACCCGAACGCTCGCGAGCAGCGCCTCGTCGAGGCGCACCGTTGCGAGGTGGCCCAGGATCTCCTGGCCCACCATCTCGCCGTCGTTGCGCATCGTGTTCGTGTAGCGGCCCAGGGCGAGGTACCACTCGAGCACGATCTCGGGGATGCGACCGTGATCGAGGCTGGCGCCATGGCCGATCTGGCGGAAGATGCTGCGGTTGGCGCGGTCGTTCGGCGGCAGGAGCGCCAGGATCCGCCGTGTCAGTCCGGAGCGCATGAACCGCATGAAGGGCGGATAGTGCTCACCGGGCACGGCTGCGGGCGACGCCATCTGCACCATCCGGGCGAAGCGATCGCCGTGCGCGGCGGCCGAGCGGAGCGCGAGGTGACCACCGAACGACGACGCGATGACGTGGGCTCGGTCGAGGCCGAGTCCGTCGAGGACATCGGGGACGAAGCGAGCGCCGATGGCGGGAAGGTCTGCGGCGCGGATGACGTAGTCGTCGCTGAGGCCGGTCCCCGGCCGGTCGAGGATGAGGCATCGATAGCCGTCGAGGTGTTCGATCAAGGGCGCCCAGATCGAGCCGGCGTTGGGCCCGCCATGGATGAGGACGACGGGTTCGCCCGCGCCGACCTCCTGGACGCGGATGCTGGTGCCCGTTCCGGCCAGCTCGATCCGCTGTTCTGTGGGCTCGATGTCGTAGTGGCTCCAGAGCCGACGCTCGGCTTCGCGATATCGTTGCTCGTCCATGGGGCCTCCTCATTCGTGCTAGCCCCCCATATTGGATAGAGCTCACTATATCTAGTAGACTGTGCTGGTGTCAAGCGAGCGTCGGTATCGGTCGTCACTGCGCGACGAACAAGCCCAGCAGACGAGGAAACGGATTCGCGAGAGCGCACGCCGCTTGTTTGCCGATCAGGGCTTCGCCTCGACGACCGTGGCGCAGATCGCGAAGGAGGCGGGCGTCTCGCAGCCCACGGTCTACGCCGCCTACGAATCGAAGGCCGGCATCGTCCTGGCCATGCTCGACGACATGCAGGAATCGGTCGACGTGGGGCCGCGCATCAAGGCCACCATGGAGGGGTCGGATGCACGCCAGCAGCTGCGGATGTGGCTGGCGGCACACGTCGACCTCTTCAACGCCGGCGCCGACATCCTCCGGGCGGCGATGCAGGCAAGCGAGTCTCCCGAGGTGCGGACGCTCGTCGAGCGGGGCGACGCGGCACGCCGGGCGGTGATCGAGGGACTGGTCGGGCAGTGGGATGCGCGCGGCGTGCTGCGCGACGGACTATCCCCTGCCGATGCCGCCGACCGCCTCTGGCTGCTGACGACCGTGGAGGGTTTCCTCAACGCTACCGATCGCCTGGGCTGGAAGACCTACGACTATGAGCGATGGGTCGGTGACCTCGCGGAGTTCGAGGTGCTCGGCGTGGCGTGACGACGATGCCCCGGTGCACGACCTCGACACCGTCGTCGCCTGGGCCGGGCCCGCCGTTCGGACGGCCGCGGCTAGCTCGTCGAGCTGACCTCCGGCGCGGGTGGCAGCAGATCGGTCGAGACGATGTAGCCGCTGAGAATCTCGTTGGGGGCGCTGAAAAGGAGCAGGCTCAGACCCTCGTGGGCGCCCTCGCCGTCGAGCACCCACCACCTGGGGAAGTCACTGATGTCCGGGACGCCCGGGAAGTCGAAGGCGATCTGGGGGCGACTCCGCCACGCGCCCTCGTCGGTCGTGATGACGTGGACGTCGTAGTAGATGCCGAGTCTGTCGCCGTCCGCGAGGTCGTACAACGTGCCGTTGTTGTTACGCCAATCGATGCCTGCGAGCCGGGGATCGCTCCAGTCCTTGAGGATCTCGCAGCCCGTTCCGTACGACCGCTCAACAGGTCCCTCCACTACGGGGTCGGTCTCGCCCTCACACCTGCGATCGAGTGTCTCACCGGTGACGTAAACGGGGGCGAGGGGCTCGGCTGCCTGCTCGGCGCCCGGGGCACTACCCTGCTGATCGAATGGCTGGGCCACGAGGAAGGCGGCGCTGATGGCGAGTACTAGTGTGCCGGCGGTGATGGCCTTGACTGGGCTGAGCATGAGTCGCGTCCTCCCTTGGATGGTTGGTGGGTCGTCATCGATCGGCTGGGGCCGGGTGCGCCGCACGGGCAGCCACGGCCACCATCGGCTCCGCTGTCGGATCTTGGGAACGCGGGCCAGGACTCGGTCAGCGCTGGCCTGCGGGTCCTGGGTGTCGTCGGTCGTCTCTCGCAGCCAGTCCTTGAGGAAGCGTTCGTCGTTCATCAGGCGGGCTCCTGGCGGATCGGCGTGGGCACCGGGGTACGGGCCTCGGCCTCGAGCGCGGCGCGCAGGGCGTCCATGGCTCGGCCGAGGCGGGAGTAGACGGTCTTGCGCGGGATGTCGAGCGCCTCGGCGACCTGTTCCGGAGACAGGTCCATGAGGTAGCGCAGGACGATGACGGCGCGATGGTCGGGCGAGAGGTGCGCGAAGCCGCGGGAGAGCTGGTCGCGGTCGACGACGATGCCGCACACGTCACCGACGCGCGGCTCGGCCGCCGGGGGTACTTGATCGTCGGGCACCCATCGCGGCCTGCGTCTGGCCTCGGCGTAGCAGACCCGAAGGAGGAGCTTGTAGGACCAGCCCTCGAACCGGCTCGGGTCGCGCAGGCGGCGGATGTCCCGCCAGATATCGAGGAGGGCCTGCTGCACCGCATCCTCGGCGGCGTGCGGATCGCGCAGGACGCCCTGTGCCACGCGGGTCAGGCGTGCGTGGCTGGCGACGACCAGGGCCCGGAAGGCCTCCTGGTCCCCGTCCTGCACCCGACGGACGATCCGTTCGTCCACGTCGCTCCCCCGTGCTCGAACCAGGATTCTCTCTGGTTCTACGACTACAGGGGAAGCCGGGCGGCCGTTCTTCCTCAACTTCGTGGGCGGGGAGTGGTCATTCCTCACACGAATGACCGGGCGGAGATCCGACCGACGCTGAGGGTCAGCCCCGCTGGGTTATCCCTCTCGGGAATAGGAGCGGTCCAGCTCCGCCGATCGACCCCAGGGGCGAATGGAACGACGGAGTTGCGGCCGAGGGGAAGCCCAACTTCGTCGGGTCATTCGCGGGTGGGATTGCGCCTGCGCCCGGGCCAGGTGGGGTGGGCGCCCGGGCCAGGGCCAGGTGGGATGGCGCCCGGGGGTGGGATGGCGCCCGGGTCAGCGTTGGCTGGGCCGAATCGTCAAGGCCCACTACCCGAGGGAAAGAGGGCTGGGCCGAATCGTCAGGGCCCACTACCCGAGGGAAAGAGGGCTGGGCCGAATCGTCAGGGCCCAGTCCTGGAGGGGAGAAGGGACTGGGCCCCGACAGAGCCGTGGAGGGTCGGGCAAGCGAGAGGGAGGTTGGCCGGCCAGAGTAGGTCGGCCGGCCAGACGGTTTGGCTAGCGAGAGGAAGGTTGGCCGGCCACGACCGAGGAGGGTCGGGTCGTGGCCGGCCGGGTGGTCAGGTCACGGTCGCGGAGCGATTAGGCCTGGGACTGGCTGGCGCCGGCGCCGAAGCCGTCCATGACCGGGATGGCCTCGCCCTCGGGCTCCTGCTCGGAGCGCTCGGAGCGGCGGGCGTAGATGACCAGCATCGACGGCAGCACCAGCACCGAGACGAGAGCGGAACCGGCGATGGCCACGAGGGTCAGCCAACCCAGCTGCTGGAACGGGATCAGCGACGACTGCGTCAGGATGGCGAAGCCGAGGCTGGTGGTCAGGGCCGAGGCGAGCAGCGCCGAGCCGGTCGTGCGCAGGGTGTTGGTCACCGAGGCATCGATGCTCAGGCCTTCGCGCCGGAACTCCTGGAAGCGGTGGGTCACGTGGATGGTGTAGTCCACACCCACACCGATGACGACCGCAGCGAGGGTCGCGGTGACCGGCCCGAACTCGATGCCGACGAGGACCATGAAGGCGTAGAGCAGGATGACCACGCCGCCGACGGGCGCGATGGTCAGCAGACCGAGCAGCGGCCGGCGATCGGAGACGAAGTAGTTGAGCATCAGCAGGGCCGCCGCGCCCAGCAGCGCCAGGACGAGGCTCTGGACCTGCGTCATCGAGGTGCTCTCGACGACGGCCGCGTCGATGATCTCCTGCGAGGTAGCCACGGCACCGGCCCCGAAGGCCGATTCCAGGCCCCGGGCGAGCGCCAGCGCGGCGTCGGTCCCGGCCTGCGTGGTGAAGGTGTAGAGCGAGGCCTCCGATGCCAGCACGGCCGCCAGCTCCGCGGGCGCGGCCTCACGCACGGCGGCGAACAGACCGGACAGGTCGGCGCCGGCGGGTGCCTGCAGGTCGGCCGAGAGGCCGGCCTCGGAGACGGCTTGCGCGACCGCCGGCACGTAGTCGGGGGATGCCGGGTCCGACAGCGAGGCCACCAGCTCGGGCGCCGACTGCACCAGCGGCTGACCGTCGATGGCGAGGACGTCGTCGAGCGTGCCTGCCGCAGCGGTCGCCGCCACGGCCGCATTCCAGGCGGCCGGCTCGGCCAGGTCGCCCTCAAGCAGCACGCTCGTGGTCTCGCCGAGGCCGCCGTCGAAGCGCTCGTCAAGTTCGGCCGCGGCAGCCCGGACGGCCGCGCCCTCAGGCACGAAGTCGAGGAAGCTGAAGCCGGAGCGCAGGTTCGTGGCCGTCAGGATGCCCGCCAGGAGCACGACGCCGGCGA
This sequence comes from Chloroflexota bacterium, assembly GCA_050115215.1. Taxonomy (GTDB): domain Bacteria; phylum Chloroflexota; class Limnocylindria; order Limnocylindrales; family CSP1-4; genus JAFMJV01. Next base: position 893 of record JASFQX010000122.1, on the reverse strand, counting down.
TGCCGACCGCGGCCCAGGGGGCGCGGCGCGGGATGACCGCAGTCGAACCCACCAGCCGGTCGATCCAGCTGCTGTCGGTCGTGGCGAAGGCCTCGGCCGGCAGCTTGTCGCCCTTCGCGGCCCGGCGATCGAGCAGCACGCGCGCGGCGGGGAAGAGGAGGTTGGCGTAGGTGAAGGCAGCGGCGATGCCGATCGCGGAGAGCACACCGAAGGTGAGCAGCGCGGTCGAGCCGGCGAAGACGTTGGTCAGGAAGCCGAAGGCGGTGGTCAGCGCGGAGAGGACGAGCGCGCCGCCGACGATGCGCACGCTACGCGCCATCGCGGTCTCGACCGCCTGGCCCGAGCCGAGCCCCTTGCGGTACGCGGAGTTGAGGTGGATGGCGTAGTCGACCCCCAGGCCGACCAGCAGGATAGAGACGATGGAGCTGGGCCCAGAGACGTTGCCGATGAGGCCCAGGCCGCCGGGGCCGAGCAGTACTGCCATGCCGTCGGTGGTGGTGATGGCGAACATGACCACGAGCAGGGTCAGCAGGGTGTCGGCGAACGTGCGGCGGACGCGCTGGAAGCGGCGCATCGGGGCAGCCGTCCAGTAGACGAAGAGCAGGGCCAGGCCGATGATGCCGATGGCAGCGAAGAGCAGCAGGGGGATCTCGATGGCGGAGTCCTCGCCCGCCTTCTGGATGAGCTGGACGGAGAACGGCAGCGCGCTGACGCCGTCGGTGGTGGCGGCTGCGAGCGCGGCATCGAACTCGCCCTGGAGCTCGACCAGTAGCGCCGACTCCTCGGCGTCCGCGGGCGTCTCGAAGAAGGCCAGCATCAGACCACTGGGAGCGCTTGGGCCGGTCGCGAGGCCGCCCTCGAACAGGCCGGTCAGCAGCTCGGCCTGGGCCGGT
>JASFQX010000121.1:0-5832 GCA_050115215.1 Chloroflexota bacterium | reverse complement strand
GGCCGGTGCCGTCTTCGCCATCTTCGCGGCCCTCTTCTACTGGTTCCCCAAGATGTCCGGCCGACGTCTCGACGAGCGCCTGGGCAAGATCCAGTTCTGGGCCCTCTTCATCGGCACCAACCTGGCCTTCTTCCCCCAGCACATGCTGGGTCTTGACGGCATGATCCGGCGCATCTCGGACTACTCGGGCAACGCCGGCTGGACGGAGCTCAACTTCCTCTCGACCGTCGGCGCCTTCCTCATCGCGTTCAGCGTGCTGCCGTTCCTGTGGAACGTGTTCATCACCCTGCGCAAGCCGATGGAGCACGAGGCCGACCCGTGGGACGCCAACTCCCTCGAGTGGGCCACCACCAGCCCGCCGCCACCGTGGAACTTCGACGGCCTGCCGGAGGTCCACTCCGAGCGGCCCTGGTTCGACCAGAAGTACCCGGGCGTGGGCCATGGGCCGACGCCGGAGCACAAGCCTGAGACCGAGGGGGCCGCGTCTTGACCGCCAACACCGGGGCCCTCGAGCCCCAGCTGACCGAGGAGGATCTCGCCACCGGGCACGACGCCAAGCACGGCGGCATGGATCCGGCGCTGCTGGGCATGATGCTCTTCATCGCCAGCGAGGTGATGTTCTTCGCTGCCCTCTTCGCGGCCTACTTCAACGCCGCGGCCACCCTGCCGGTCTTCCCGCCCGAGGGCGCCGAAGAGGTCGTCAGCCTCTTCCACGTCCCCTATCTGCCCATCTGGATGACCATCCTGCTGGTCACCAGCTCGTTCACCATGCAGTGGGCGACCGGGCGCATCCGCCAGGGCGATCGCACCGGCATGAATCGGGCCATCGCCGTGACGCTCATCCTCGGCGTGGCCTTCCTCTTCCTCTGGGTAGCCGACTACGCGCTGCTGCTGTCGGAGGACTTCGGCATCGACAGCGGCGTCTACGGCACGCTCTTCTACACCCTCACCGGCTTCCACGGCGCGCACGTCATCGGCGGCATCGTCGGCCTTGGCGTCATCCTCGCGCGCGGCCTGGGTGGCCAGTTCAGCCGCAAGCATCACGTCGCCGTCGAGGCCGTCCACTACTACTGGCACTTCGTCGACATCGTCTGGATCCTGCTGGTGACCGTCATCTACATCCTGCCGCTGCTCGATGGGGGCGCCGCATGAGCCTGACCCGGGCCGCCATCCTGATCGGGCTCATCCCCGTCCTGGTGGGCATCATCTACTGGGTGTGGCAGGCAGCGAGCGGCCTCGACGAGGTCATCGACCCCGCGGGAGCCCTGTTGCTGGTGATGCTCGGCGTTTCGATGGGGTTCGGCTTCCTGGTCATCCTGCGGGGTGCCCGCGACCTGTAACCTAGTCGCGGAGATGACCACCATCACGAGAGCGCAGGAGGCGAGACCGGCGTGCTGAACGAGATCTGGACCGCCATCCTCGAGGCCACGGCCCAGGTCATCATCCCGGTCTGGAACGACCTCATCGCGTTCCTGCCGCTGGTCGTAGGGCTGCTCTTCCTGGGCATCCTCGGCGCCCTCGCCTATCTCTGGATCCGCCACGCCGGCGATAACCGGTCGCGCGTGCCCAAGCCCATCCCGGCCGGACGCCAGCCCGAGGACATGCACCTGCCGGGTCCGTCGGCCTGGCCCTTCGTGGCCCCGGTGGGCCTGCTGCTCATCGTCTTCAGCGTGGCCCTGGGCGTGTTCGACTCGCTGTGGACCATCGGCCTCCTGCTCGGCGGCCTGGCCGTCGTCGGCATCGGCATCATCGGCTGGTATCTCGATGCCAAGAAGGAGTACGTGGCCGTGGAGGCCGGCACCCACGGGATGGAGGGGGAAGCTGCCGAGCTCCCCGGCTGGTCGCTGACCCCACCGGAGGGCATGCACCTGCCCGGCCCCTCCGCCTGGCCGCTGCTGGCGCCGGTGGGTCTGCTCTTCACCGTCTCGGGTCTGCTCTTCGGACCGGCCATGCTGGTGGGCGGGCTGATCATGTCCGTCGTCGCCGTCATCGGCTGGCTGGGCGACGCCAACAAGGAGCTTGACGACGTCGAGGAGCACGGACATCCCACCCAGGCCGACCGCGACCCGGAGAAGGCCTGGCCCGGCCGGCTGATGCCGGTCTACTACGTGGTCGGCGCCGGCGCCATCATCCTGACGCTGCTGCCGTGGCTCGTCTCGCTGCTGCCCGGCAGTGGCAGCTGAGGCCGACGGGCGACGACCGCAGCGCACGATCCTGCTCCTTGGGGTCGCCGCCCTCGTCATCCTCGCGGTCAGCCTCTCGTTCCTGCTGCCGCTGGGGAGCAGCGAGGATGACACCGACAGCCTGACCGTCGGCGGCCACCCGCTCTTCGGCCAGGCGGCGCCCGAGATCGACCTGCTCACGCTCGAGGGCGAGCGCCAGACGCTCTCGGAGCTGCGCGGCCGCCCGGTGCTCATCAACTTCTGGGCCTCGTGGTGCGGGCCCTGCCGCGAGGAGTTCCCGCTGCTGGTAGAGACCTACGCCGCCCGAGCCGGCGACGGCCTGGAAATCCTGGGCATCGTCTCCGAGGACACGCCCGAGGCAGCTGCCGCCTTCGCCGCCGACCAGGGCGCCACCTGGCCCATGCCCGTGGACAGCGATAACGTGGCCTGGGAGGCCTACCAGGGCCTGGGCAAACCGACGTCCTTCTTCGTGGACGCGGAGGGCATCGTGCGCGCCTTCAGCCTGGGGCCGTTCAGCGCCGATGGGCTCGAGAACCAGCTCGCGACCATCATCCCCGGGTCCTGATCAGAGGGCCGCAGCCATCAAGGTCGGCGACTGGGGGACTGCCGCCCGGGCCGCCAGCGCACCGCGCCACTCCTCGACCGCAGCCGGCCACCAGCGCTCGATGGCCGCCGTGTCGCCGTACCACGGGCCGTAGATGAGCCCGTGCAGGATGTCGTAAAGCTCCACGTGCCGGGCGCCACCCAGCCGGCTGCGATCGCTGCCGACGAGGCCGTCACCGGGCACGCCCGCGGTTTCGCCCACGAGGTCGCGGAGGACCCGGTTGAGCAGGTGCACGCTGGTGCGTACGGGCGCCCGTCGGGCGGGGGGCACGAGTCGCGAGCCGACGCTGAGGTAGGCGGTGCGCGGCGCGAAGCGCGCGCCCGGGCAGTGCCGCGCCAGGTGCTCGACGGCCCGCACGCCAGCGTGTCGCCAGGGGATGCGCGGATCGAAGGCGTGCGGTGTGCCGAGCGTGACCAGGCAGCCGATGTCGTCGGCGAGCGCGGCCCGTCTCCCGTCGAGCGGGGTCTCACAGGTGGCCAGGCGGGCGACGACGCCACCCATCGAGTGCCCCACCACGATGATCGGATCCCGCGACACGCGGCGAGCCTCACGGATGGCGCGGGCACCGCGGAGCAGCAGCGGACCCATGCCGGCCACGGCCATCACGCCCCAATCGGGCCAGTGGATGGGAGCGATCGTGACCCGCTCGGCACCGGCCTCGAGCAGGCGCCGGCGCATGGGTCGGTACTGGAACGCGTCGGTCAGGAAGCCTCCCAGGATGACCACATGCGGACGCTGCGAACGCGGAACCATGCCCCAGAGCATATGGGCCTCCAGTGGTCTCGGGGAAGGGTCAAGTGGCCCGCACCGTGCGACGCTCGGTCGCGCTCGCGAGCGCACCCGGGTGACCACTACCATGCCCGGATGACGTACCTGACGGTCGAACCGCGGTCAACGGCCTAGCCCGTGGAAGCCACCATCCTGGCGCTGGTGCTGCTGGGTCTAGCCATCGCCCTCGCCGGCGTGGGCCTGGCAGGGCTCGCCGAGCGCCTGCCGCGCAATCGCTGGCTCGGGTTGCGCACTCCTGCCGTCCGCGAGAACGACACCTCGTGGCGATCCGGCCATCGCGCAGCCGGCGGGACGCTCATCGCGGCTGCCGGGCCACCTCTGCTCCTGGCCGCGGCGCTGCTTGCCTCACCGCCGGACGCGCTGGCCGACTGGTTCCTGGTCTATGCCCTGGTCGGCGTCATCACCGGCGGGCTCATCGCCCTCGCCTCGCGCCAGGCACGAGGGGCGGTCGGCGGATCCGGTGACGGGCCCGGGCCCGACCCTCCGGAGCAGCCGCCACAGGAGGCACCATGAACGCGCTCTCCAAGGCCACCCGACGATCGGTCGCGGGCAACATCGAGCAGTGGACCAGGGTCAACACCGAGTACGGCGACACCACGGCCAAAGGCCAGTGGCTGGCCGACACCATCACCTGGGGCCAGTTCGGCGTCCCCGATGACGCGGTCGGCAACCCGCTCGGTGATGTGGCCGGGTTGGACGTCCTCGAGGCCGGCTGCGGCGTGGCCTACCTCAGCGCTTGGCTGGCCAAGCGCGGTGCGCGGCCGGTGGGACTCGATCCGACTCCGGCCCAGCTGGCGACCGCCAGCCGCTTGCAGGGCGAGACCGGCATCGAGTTCCCGCTCGTGGAGGCCATCGGCGAGGAGCTCCCCTTCCCCGACGACTCGTTCGACCTGGTCGTCTCCGAGTACGGGGCCTCGCTGTGGGCCGATCCTCACCAGTGGATCCCGGAGGCCGCACGTGTGTTGCGTCCCGGCGGCCGTCTGGTGTTCTTGACTTCGTCGCTGCTGGTCTACCTCTGTCTCCCCGACGAGGGCGCCGTGACCGAGACCCTGCAGCGGCCGCAGTTCGGCATGCACCGGGTGCAGTGGCCCAGTGATCCAGGCACCGAGTACCACCTGGCACACGGCGACTGGATCCGACTGCTGCGAAGCAACGGCTTCGAGGTGCTCGACCTCATCGACGTGCAGCTGCCCGAGGACGCCGTCACCCACGAGTACTACGGCGACATCAGCGCCGAGTGGGGCCGCCGGTGGCCGGCAGAGGAGATCTGGGTCGCCCGTCTGCGCGACGGGGCAGGCGGCCGCGACGAAGGTCATCCCGGGACCTGACAGAAGGCCGCGTACGCGCCCACGGCCGGGCGTAGGATGAACGCACTGGCACGCAACGCATGCCGTCGTGCCTTGCGACGGCGGAGGAGGTAGACGATCCATGGCCGACTATAAGCCGACACCTGCCGACAAGTTCACGTTCGGGCTGTGGACCATCGGCTATCGGGCGGGCGATCCATTCGGCGCGCCCACGCGCGAGCCACTGGACCCGGTCGAGGCCGTCTACCGGCTGGCCGAGCTGGGCGCGTACGGCATCACGTTCCACGACGACGATCTGGTCCCCTTCGGCTCCGACGAGGCCGCACGCGACGAGCATGTGCGTCGCTTCAGGGAGGCGCTCGAGAAGACCGGCCTGAAGGCGCCGATGCTGACGACCAACCTCTTCTTCCAGCCCCTCTTCAAGGACGGCGCCTTCACCGCCAACGATCGCGAGGTGCGTCGCTTCGCGCTGCGCAAGGTCATGCGCAACATGGACCTGGCGGCCGAGCTGGGGGCCCAGACCTACGTCTTCTGGGGTGGTCGCGAGGGCGCCGAGATCGACGGCAGCAAGGACCTGGCCGCGGCGCTCGACCGCTACAAGGAAGCGCTCGACATCCTCTGCCAGTACTCGATCGACCAGGGCTACGGCCTGCGCTTCGCGCTGGAGCCAAAGCCCAACGAGCCCCGCGGCGACATGTTCCTGCCCACGATCGGCCATGCCATGGCCTTCATCGAAACGCTCGAGCACCCCGAGATGGTGGGCCTCAACCCCGAGGTCGGTCACGAGCAGATGGCGGGGCTCAACTTCGTCCACGGCGTGGCCCAGGCCCTGTGGCAGGGCAAGCTCTTCCACATCGACCTCAACGGCCAGCACGGCATCAAGTACGACCAGGACCTCGTCTTCGGGCACGGCGACCTGCAGAGCGCTTTCTACCTCGTCGACCTGCTC
>JASFQX010000120.1:0-5836 GCA_050115215.1 Chloroflexota bacterium | reverse complement strand
GGCGTACTCGGCCAGTCCCTGTCCGCGCTCGTCGGCGTCTAGGGGCAGGCGGTTGAGGATGGACAGGAACATAACGCCTCCGTTGGCTGGGCAGGCTCGGTGCTCGGTGTTGGCACTACCGACCGTAGGCCTCGGTGGCCGGTGCCGGTATGGTCCGAGGGTCCCAGCAGAGGAGGACTTCCGTGAGCACCGCTCCGGCCCGCAGCGACGCAGACCGCACCGCAAGGCGGGGACGGCGGGCACCACGCCACCCGCCCGCTGGGTGAGAGCTCAGCGCCGGACGGGGGCGACCAGCTCCATGACCTGACCGTCATCGCGCATGGTCAGGGTCAGGCCCAGCGCCCGGGCGCGAACCTCGATCGCACGCACCATCTCCGCTGGCAGCGAGCGGGCAGCGCGATCGGCTGCTCGCTCGGCTGACCGTTTCTCTTCCATCATCGCGAGCAGCGCCGGCGGGGTCTCGACCGTGCGTGAGGCGGCCATGTCGCTGGCTTCGGTCTGGCCCTCCGGGTTGATGCGAGGCCAGGTGCCCTCGACGGTGGCGACCACCTCGCGCTGGCCCCAGTCGATCCGCACCAGCACCGACGGCGGCCGCAGCTCGAGGTAGCCCTCGATGGCTTCGTCGACGCTGCGGTAGATGGCACTCTCGACGTCGCGATCGAGCCGTTCCTCGATTCCCTGGGCCACGTACTCCACGTTGATGTCCGCGCGCCGACCGCGATCGCTGGCCGTCCGACGGATGGTCGGACCGAGGCCCAGGTCGTCGAGGACCATGGGCCTGATCTCGAAGATGAACTCCTTGGTCGTGTCGAGTGCCTGCTGCACCAGACGGCGCAGGGACTCGACCTCGGAGATGGCGCGAGGATCGTCCTTCTGGACGAGGCGCTCCACGATCTCGGCCTGCAGACCGATGTTGGCGATCGACTGGGCCGGCCCGTCGTGGAGCTGGCGCACGATGTCGCGGCGCAGGTCCTCCTGGCTGCGCATGGCCATGGCCGGCTGATTGAAGCCCGGACCCCCGCTGCCGCCCGAGGCCTCAGCCAGTGCGCGGAGGCCGACGGAGGCGACCGGCGCCGGGCGGGTCGGTCCCGCGCCCATGGCTGCGAGGCTGTTGTCGATCTCGACGAGGCGCTGCAGGAACCGCGCCAGCACACGCTGCTTGCCCTCCAGTACCTGGCGTTGGGCATCGAAGAGCATCTCGCGCCGGGTCAGGGCCAGCAGGCCGTCCCGCAGCTCGGCCAGCTCGGCCGCGTCGGCGCTACCACTGGTCTCGGCCGTAGCCAGCTGCGACTCCATCTTCGTCCGACGGCCCTGGTGCCGCTCGATCTCGACAAGGACCTGCTCCATGAGCATGTCGATCTCGCCGTTCTCGCCCTCGATGCGTGAGATGTCCTCCTCCAGCTCCTTGCGCAGGCCGATGAGGTCGGCCTGGCCCGGACCGGCGCCAGGTGGGAGTGGCCTGCCGCCAGCAGGCATGGGAGGCGGCGGTGGACCAGCCGGCTCGCGAGCGGGACCGGTGGGGCTGCCGGGGGGCGCCCCCGGCTGGCCGGGATCGGCCGGCGAGGGACGAGGAGCGCCGGGTGACTCCGGGGTACTCAATCCTCGGGGATCCTGATCCAGCCCTGCTTCATGGCGTAGACCACCGCCTGCGTGCGGTCGTTGACCGAGAGCTTGCGCAGGATCGAGCTCATGTGGTTCTTGACCGTCTGCTCGCTGATCGACAGGGCATAGGCGACCTGCTTGTTGGTCATGCCCTTGGCGATGTTGTCGAGGATCTCCACCTCACGCGGCGAGAGGGGCGCGAAGATGGGCGCGGCCTCCTGACCGTAGACGGCCAGCTCACGGAACTCCTTGAGCACGCGGTTGGCCACCGACGGCCGGGCGAAGACCTTGTCGTTGATGAGGTACTCGCCGTTGTTGACGCGCCGGATGATGGTGACCAGGTCCTCGGGGCCGATGTCCTTGAGCAGGAACGCCGCCGCGCCGGCCTTGATGGCCTCGAACAGCTGGTCCTCGTCTTCGCTCGCAGCCAGCGCGACGATGCCGGCGCTGGGGACCTCACGCTTCACACGCTGCGTGGTCTCGATGCCGCCCGGGGCAGGCAGGGACAGATCCAGCAGCACGATGTCGGGCGTGTGGCCGGCGGCCGCGTCGATGGCGCTGCGCGAATCGTCAGCCTCGGCCACGACGTCGAAATCATCCTCTGCGTCGAGGATCTGGCGCATGCCCACGCGGAACAGAGCGTGGTCATCGACGAGCAGGATCTTGACCCGTGCGCTGGGGTCTCTGCGGTCGGGGCCGCCTCGGCGGCGGTCAGGTCCTGAGTACTCGCCAGGAGTCATTCCACACTCCTCTCCCTGGGGTGAGGCTCGAGCCGTAGCGTCGCGCCTGCATGTGCTTGGCTGGCTTCATGTGTCCGGGGGCGTCCGGCCCCGGCCCACGCGCGCACCATCTTGATCGCGGTTCCTTGTCGCCGCCCATGCAGCGGCCCGACGTCCATGTGGCTCGGAGTATAGGCGCTGCGGGTGGGCGCCCACGCATCGGCATCCACGCTCATGCACACTCCTCTGCCAGGCGGAAGAGCCAGGCCTCGGCCCCGGCGGCGTCCAGCGCGGCGGGGTCGGCTGCGAGGCAGGTTCGCGCAGCAGGGTCGAGCAGGGCGCCGGGATAACGACCGCGACCACCCATGACCACCAGCCAGGACGTGTCGAAGGTGTCGCCCAGCGCGAGCACGGACTCGATGTCCTCGTCCGGCAGCACGACCGCGTAGCCACCTGTCGCCCCGGCCAGCCACATCGGGTGGTCGGTGATGATGGTGGCGGGCATCGTCGCATCGCCGTCCTCGGCCGACGACGCCAGGGCGGCGGCCAGACCCTCGTAGTGCGTCTGGGTCACGGTCGACTGATCGCCGAACAGGCGCACCTGGAAGACGGTGAACAGCACGGCCATGGCGACCAGCGCTACGGGGGCGACGATGGTGTTGGGCCGCTCCCAGCCCCGCAGCCTCGAGACACGGGCCAGGAGCGCATCGCCGCCGAGCGCGGCGACCACGCCCAGCCCCACCAGCAGCGGCCCTGAGGAGTGCATGAAGGTGCCCCACCGTGTGGCCACGGGAAAGAGGAGCATCGTGCTCAGGAAGATGAGCAGGCTGCTGGCGAGCACGGCCACGAGTGCCGTGGGTCGACGAAGGGCGGGCGCGCGACGCATGCCCGCCAGGGCCAGCAGGCCGGCGATGCCCACGGGGAAGGCGGGGAAGACGATGACCGTGAGCAGGCCGTCCCAGGCCGCGTGCACTGGATTGGACAGGACCGTGGCCGCCCCCTGGGCCAGGTAGGTCGCCGCGTCCGGCCGGTCGCTGAAGGCGAAGATGTCCTCGTTCCGCACCAGGAACATGTTCTCCACGGCCTGGCCCGGGAAGGGGCTGCCCAGCTCCGCGTAGTTGCGCGCCAGCCACGGCACCACCACCACCAGGCCGCCGACGAAGACGGGCCAGAGGCGACGAACCCCCTCGCGAAGGCGCCCTCCGGTCGGCTGCCGGCGCAGGACCCAGCCCTGCATCAGCAGCACCACCAGGCCCATCCAGATGACTTCCTGGCGCGAGAGATAGGCCAGACCGAGGGCCGATCCCAGGCCCAGGCCGGCCAGCACGCTGGGGGCCGCGACGTGGTCGAGGCCGTTGCGGGTGCCGATGACACGCGGGATGAGCAGGGCCGCCACGAGCATGAAGACCGTGAACGGCGTATACGAGTCCGGCACGATCGAGCCCAGCACCAGCGGGCTGAGGATGGCCGCCAGCAGACCGGAGGTGATGGCTACGGCCCGGCCGCGTCGGGCGTCGAGAGCCTGGGCCCTGGCCGCTTCCCGGCCGATGGCCCAGGCCAGCGGCGCTACAGCCGCGCCCAGCACGGCTCCGCCGACCTGCGCCGCCCAGAAGGACGACCCGAGCAGGGCCATGGAGGCGGCCGAGACGAACGTGCTCATGGGCAGCCACAGCTCGAACGCCGGTTTGGGCACCTCGAGCGGCGGCGTGGCGTAGCTCCACACGCCATCGCTGACGAGCCCTGTGCCGGACACCAGGTTCTGGGCCACGCCCACGTAGTAGGCGGACGACTCGGTCGTGGGGAACGGCAGCTCCGTGGCCGCCAGCAGTCGCACCGCCAGGGCCAGGGCGTAGAGTGCCAGCGGCAGCAGAAGCCTCATGCGTCGCAGCGCTCGTCGCTGGGCTCGAGGCAGACCGCGTAGAGCGCCGCCCGCGGCAGCGGCTCAGCCTCAGCCTCGTCCTCATCCGCATCCGGCCAGGCCGGGCTGAGCACGAGCGGCTCGGACAGCCAGGCCGGCCGCGTCTCGCCGGCCAGCACGGGACGCAGCGCGCTGGTGATGTGGTCCGACTCCAGCGCCAGCCAGCGCGCGCCATAGAGGCGCGCCGCCCGTTCCACGACCGGAAGCGGGTCGTCGGGCGTGACGATGCCGGCCCAGTCGCCGTGGTATCGATAGGCCCCCGCATCCGGGCTCATGATCACGTCAGTCGGGTCGGCCACGCTCGACAGCGTGGCCAGCACATCAGCCCGGCCATCGCGCTCTCGACGCCAGGCGTCGATGGTGGAGAGGGTCGCGAAGGCGGATACGACCATGATCACGCCGACCACCATGAAGGCGATGTTGCGGCTCGCGCGCGGCGCGTCCCAGCCCGGGCGCCGGGCAGCGACCCAGGCGACCACCGCGGTGACCCCGACCATGGCCAGCAGGTAGGCGTGCGGGATGAGCGCGACAGCGGAATGGATGAACGTGCCGAACGGCACGTGGACGGCGGAGACGAGGGCGGTGAAGACGAAGAGGCTGCCGGCATAGACGTACCAGGGGATGAAGTCGCGACTGCGGCGCCTGGCCCAGATGCCGATGAGCAGGGGTGGGACCAGCAGCACGAGCATGGGCGACGCCGCGAAGATCAGCAACGCGTCCCACAGGCCACCCAGCCGACTCTCGATGAGGCTGCCCAGGCCTTGCCCCAGGAAGGCTTCCAGGGTGGTCTCGCCGGTCACGCTGTAGAGCTCGCGATACTCGGTGATGAAGAGGATGCGCCCACCGATCGAGGAGGGCGAGACGGAGCCGAAGACGTCGAGCTGGCGCAGCAACCACGGCGCTGCCACCAGGACGAACCCGGCCGCGCAGGCGAACGCGGGCCACCAGCCGATCCTCGACAGGCGTGGAGCTCGCAGCAGGTCGTAGCAGAAGGCGAGGGCGAAGGGGACTCCCAGCAGCACACCGTCGTTGCGCGAGAGGAAGGCCAGCCCCACGACCACGCCGCCGGCTGCGAACGAGCCGCGGTGGCCGCGCAGCCCGCGTGCGCACAGCCAGAGGGCCAGCGCGCCCAACAGCATGTACAGGGCGAAGTTGTCGGGTTGCCCCAGGAAGGGTGTCACGCCGGCTGGCACGGCCACCAGCAAGCCCGCGGCGGCACCCTGCCACGCCAGCATCCCGGCATCGCGTGCGATGACGTAGGTGAGCGGGGCCGTAGCGGCCGCCGCCAGCCAGAACGGCAGCGCCGAAGCGACGGTCGTGGGGCCCAAGGCCCAGATGAAGGGCACCTGGACCACCACCGCAAGCGGCATCCAGTGCGCGTTCGAAGGGATGGGCAGCCGACCTGCCTCCGGCAGCGTGCCGCCGACCTCGACGAAGTTCCAGATGTAGGCCACGCTGAAGCCGCCGCCGGCGGCCAGTTCGCGGCCCACGTTGGCGTAGTACAGGGCATCAGGATAGGCAGGGTCGGCGAAGAGCCCCGCGATCACCACGCGCACGGCGAGCGCGATCGCGAAGAGCAGGACGGGGATCGCCATGG
>JASFQX010000119.1:0-5846 GCA_050115215.1 Chloroflexota bacterium | reverse complement strand
AGGAGCTCGTTCGAGGAGGCGGCTGAGGATCATGCGGATATCCGGCGAGTCCTCGACGAAGTGGTAATCGTCGAGGATGACCGCGATGCGGCGGTCCTCGACCTCGCCGAGGTCTGCCAGGAACTGCGCCAGGACGACCTCTTTGGTCGAGCCCATGGCCGCGACGTTGCGCAACAGAGCCTCGGTCGAGCGCCCGAAGTCAGGCCAGATGTCGCGGAAGGCCGCGATCATGTAGCTGAGGAAGGTGATCCAGTCCCCGTCGGACGGTTCCATGCGGTACCACACGCACGTGTCGCGGGTTTGCAGCGCGAATTCGTTGAGCAGTGTGGTCTTGCCGTACCCGGCCTCCGCCGACACCAGGATCAGGCGGGCCCGCCCCTGGTTATGCAGCCAGTCGACGAGGCGCGGGCGGGCCAAAATGGAGCGTCCGGGCACCGCCGGGCCGATCTTGCTGCCGATGATGGAGAGCCCGGAAGGGTGTGGCTGCGGCGTCTCGCGGAGCACGGGCCGGTGATGCTCGGTTGGACGCCCGGCGGGCGGAGGGGTGTCTGCTCCGGGGGCGGTCGGCGACTCGGTCATGGGTCCATCATCGGGGTGGGCTCTCATCCAGTGCTTACCCGGGTGTGGATAAGTGCGCTCAAGTGTCTTCGTACTCGAAGAAGATCTTCAGCTCGACCTCGTAGTCGGTGATCCGGCCATCCTCGACCCGCGCCGTGTGGCGCACGACCTCGACGTGTCGGATGTTGCGCACCGTGATGGATGCGCGCGCGACTGCATTGGCAGCCGCGACGCTCCACGATTCGGGGCTGCTGCCGACCATCTCTCTGATGATGATGACGCCCATGGCACGCCTCCTCGATCGCTCGTTCCCGCTGGTGGCTAGGAGTGTAGGGGCCTAGACGTACGCGCTCTCGGCGTAATGATCCTCTTCCGCGTACGACACGAAGCGCGTCTGGCGCTTCTTGAACCAGAGCTTGGTCTCGCCCGTGGGGCCGTTGCGATGCTTGGCTAGCCTCAGGTTCACGACCTCGCCATCCTGCTCATGGTCCTCGGCTCCGCGCTCCTTCTCGCGCCATAGGAACATGACCATGTCGGCGTCCTGCTCCAGCGCGCCGGACTCACGCAGGTCGGACAGGCGCGGCTCGCCCTTGTCACCACGGTTCTCCGTCTGTCGCGAGAGCTGCGAGAGGGCGACCACGGGGACCTGCAGCTCCCGCGCGAGCGCCTTGAGGCTGCGCGAGATGTCGCTCACCTCCTGCACGCGATTGGCGTCGCGGGAGGTCACGCTCGACTGCATCAGCTGCAGGTAGTCGACCACGATGAGATCCAGGCCCGACTCCGCCTGCAGGCGGCGCGCCTTGGTCCGCAGCTCCATGGCGCTGATGTTGGGCGTGTCATCGATGAAGACCGGGGCTTCGGCCAGCGTGTTCATGGCCGGAGCCATGCGCGCGAAGTCCATCTCCTCCAGGAAGCCCGTGCGCAGGCGCTGGGAGTCGATGCTGGCGACCGAGGAGAGCAGGCGAATCACCAGCTGCTCCTTGCTCATCTCGAGGCTGAAGATGCCCACGACCTTGCCCTCCCTGACCGCCGCGTGCTCCGCGAAGTTGAGGGCCAGGCTGGTCTTGCCCACCGACGGCCGGGCGGCGACGAGGATGAGGTCCGACTTCTGCAGTCCGGTCGTGAGCGTGTCGAGGTCGGCGAAGCCGGTGCGGATGCCGCTGATCTCGCCCTTGTGCTGGTGCAGGTAGTCGAGCCGGTCATAGGCGCTGTGCAGCAGCGACTTCAGCGAGTCGAAGCCCGACTGCAGCCGCTTCTCGCTGACCGCGAACAGCTCCGACTCGGCCCGATCGATGACTTCGCTGACGTCGCCGTCCTCCTCGTAGCCGTAGCCGGCGATCCGGCCGGCCGCGCTGATGAGATTCCGCAGCACGCTCTTGCGCTCGACGATCCTGGCGTAGTGGACCACGTTGACCGCGGTGGGGGTGAGGTTGATCAGGCTCGCGAGGTAGGCCGATCCGCCGACCTCATCCAGACGCTCCTGTCGTTCCAGGACCTCGCTGACGGTGACGATGTCCACCGGCTCCCGTCGCTCGTGGAGCTCGAGCACCGCAGCGTAGATCGTGCCGTGGTGCTGGCGATAGAAATCCTCCGGCTTCAGCAGCTCGGCGACCTCGACCACGGCGTCCTTGTCGATGAGCAGGGCGCCCAGCACCGACTGCTCGGCTTCGATGGACTGCGGCGGGAGGCGATCGATGGACACGCGGAATCTCCGGGATCAGGCGGGGCGAGTGAAGACGGGGGAGTCAGGTCCGATGTTGGCGGGCAGGATCCGGGGTGGACAAGGCGAATCTCCACGAACTCGAGCCGTTCTCTCCACGATTCCTGTGGATAACCCGTGGACAAGCACCCGAATCGAGCCCGAAGGGCCTAGTCGACCCGCCGAATGACGCCCACGAGCTTGCCCTGGATCCGTACGTCGTCGTAGTACTGCGGCTCGTACGAGTCGTTCGCCGGCTGCAGTCGTATCCGGTCGCGCTCCTTGAAGAAGCGCTTGAGCGTGACCGCGTTCTCCTCCACCTGCGCGACCACGATGTCACCGTCGCGAGCCGTCTGCTGCTCCCGGATGACCACGAGGTCGCCATCCATGATGTGGGCATCGACCATCGAGTCGCCGCGCACACGCAGCACGTAGGTGGCCGCGCTGGTGTTGATGATGTCCGGCACGGTCACAGTCTCGCTGGCATCAGCATAGGCCTCGATGGGTCCGCCGGCGGCGATCTCACCGATGACCGGGACACCGACTGCGGCTGCCTCAGCCCCGCGGGCGATGACGTCGGTCCCGCTGCCCGCAGCGAGCAGCGCGGCCGGGGTCAGCCGCAGCGCCCGAGACTGCGTGGCATCGCGCTCCAGCAGACCCTCCTTCTCCAGGGACGACAGGTGGTGATGCACGGCCGACGTGGACGCCAAGCCGACCGCCGCGGCGATCTCTCGCACCGACGGTGGATATCCGCTCTCGCGAACGGTGGCGGCGATGTAGTCGATGATCCGCTGCTTGCGAAGCGCGTCGTGCTTGGTCACGGGACCTCCTTGACCGAACAGTACCGAACACCTGTTCGATTGTCAAGGAGACGCGCTCCGCGAGCTGCGGACTCAGGTGGCAGGCTCCCACAGCGAGCGCGCGTGCTCGAGCGCCTGACGGCCCACGGCCCGGCCCAGCTCGCGTCCACGCAGGTCGCCATCCTGGAAGTGGATGCCGCCGTACAGTCGGGAGATGCCGGCCTCGTCGGCGGCCTCCCGGAACGTCTCCCAGCGCAGGATCACCTGCTCCTGCGGGCCCGACTCGAAGATCAGCGAGCCGGGGTTCGCGACGTGGCGGCCGAGCAGGTCGTCCGCTCCATCGCCGTCGTAGTCGCGGCCCAGGTGCGTCGAGCCGTCGTACATGCGACCCGAGCCCGTATACCCGGTGAGGACCTCTGCTGCGGCCGCGCTGAAGGCACTGTGCCCGGAGACGTACTCCGCGAACGGCGGGGTCACGAAGGTGGAGGCCTGGTAGGGCCGCCACTCGGATCCCCTGATCCGGCCCAGCCCCTGGTCCGGGCCGCGCCAGGCGTAGACGTCGTCGTCGGCGTAGAGGTAGCGGATGGCCGTCACCGGCCGCACGTAGTCGTGGGCGCGCTTGGCGTCCCAGGCCGCGATGCCCGCGTCGAGCAGGGCGCCCGCGAGTGCCATGTACAGGCACACGTCCTGGTCGAGGTCATGCCGGTCGCGCAGCGAGACGCCGATGGCCAGCTGGATCCAGTGGCCCGGAGGCGTCCACGTGTGTGGCCCGTCAGCCCAGAACTCGGCGATGACCTTGCGCTCGTCGTCCAGCGCGCTGCTGAACTCGAGCACCGCTGCCGCCTGCGCCCGGTAGGCCTCGTCGCCGCTCGTGGTCAGCCCCAGGGCGTCGGTGTACGGCGCGGACGAGCCCAGCCGTGGTGGGGCCGGTGGCCGGAACTGGTCGCCCCGTTCCAGCGCGAAGGGCATGGTCGAGCCCCAGTGCGGCGTCAGGAACTGCTGCACCTCGTAGCTCTCGGGACGGTCGGGCGACCAGACCGGCACACCGTGGCCATCGCGCAGGACGCCGGTCGGGACACGCAGCGGCACCCAGTGGTTGGCGTCGAACACCGCTGCCGGCTGGTACGGCTCCGCGAACAGCGTGGAGACCGTGTCGTCGAACTCGTGGGCGTTGGCGCCCGGGCGCGAGCGCGTGCGGATGACCCGGTCGGCGGCGACGTTGCCGACTCCCGCGGGCGTGGTCACGTCGACCGACCCCCTGGGTTCCAGGCCCTGAAGCTCCATCACGGCATCGAAGATCGGCCCCTGCTCGGGGAACACGTGGTTGAGCGTGTTGTAGGCGGCATACGAGACCGCCTGCCGCTTGTTCTCGGGCGTGTGTTCGAAAGCCGGCCGTTTGACGTCGAAGCCGGGGTCGGTCGCTCTCGCGTTCGGGTCGTATGCGGTCCAGGCGTCGTACATCGACGACAGCACCACCCACATGCGCCACGTCGTCGCCGTCGGCGCGGGCGGGTTGCGTTCGATGCTCTCGAGCATCACGTCGACCCAGTCGATGACTGCCGAGTGCGGGTAGGGGTTGGGACTGAAGAGCGGTTCATCGGTGGTCGCTGTCGCGCCGGTGCCCGTGAGCGCGACAGCAGCCGCGAGCGTGACTCCCAGCCTGCGGATCCGCGAATTCATCGTCTGCTCCCGTGTCGTCTGGCGGTGTACCGGCCGGCCGCGAGGAGGGGTGCGGCCGGCCGGTACCCGGGTGTCTGGGTGCTAGTTGCTGGCCATGTCAGCCGGAGCGTCGGGCGCATCGAAGACCGCGACCCACCAGCACCCGCAGGCGGGGTTGCCCGTGGGGTTGTAGAGCTCATCCGTGATGGTCTGGGCGTCGAACTGCCCATGGGGCGCGATGGCCGCGTGGATCTCCGCGCCCATCGGGTTCTCCAGCGGGAAGGTGGTGCCGTCTGGCGGCAGGTCCGGCCGCTGTTCCTGGCCCGCGAGGATGTCTCCGGCCAGACGCACGTAGCCATCGGTGCCGTGGTTGAGCACGATCTCGCCGCCGCTCTCCTGGCTCAGGCTGTTGGTGGTGCCGGCGAAGTTGTAGACGCCCGCCTTCACGTTCTCGTTGAAGTCGTTGGCGCCACACTCATAGGGCGTCTCACACAGCTCGGGATAGTTGAAGACGAAGGCCCAGCCGGTGAACACCTCCGGTTGGCGCTGCTGCTTCTGCTTGATGGTCTCGGGGTAGGTGTACGAGCCGGCTTTCGGCGTCATCAGGTCGAGGTGCAGATGCACCCCGTCCTCGCTTCGCGTGATCGCCGTGTTCTCGGGCAGCAGGAGCTGCTGGTCCGGGGTCGGGAAGTTCTCGGTCAGCTCGGCAGGGCTGCCCATGCCCTCGGCCTGGGCGCCGGTGGCGATGAGCGTCAGCGAGCCGGCAAGCAGCATCGCGCCGGTGGTCCTGAGCTTGCGCATGTCGTTCTCCTGTCTCGGGTCGGCCCCCGTGGTGTCGTCTCCGGTCGGGCTGCGCGCCTGCCCGTGTCTTGGAGGTGACATGACCTGAAGGGGACGGCGACCGGCCGAAACACTCCAAAGTCGCTGGCGGGCGGTAGACAAGCCGCCGCGTCGGGGTGCAGGATGCACACCTTGTCCGGGGGGAGCACCCAGGGAGGGACCCATGGACACGACCGCGTTCAGGCGGCGCAGTGCCGCTGGTCTGGGGAGCGCACTCGCGGCGACGCTCCTGCTCACCTCTTCCGTCCTCGGCCAGCCCGAGCCCGAGCAGGCTGTGCGCGTCGAGAACG
>JASFQX010000118.1:0-5850 GCA_050115215.1 Chloroflexota bacterium | reverse complement strand
CTTCCTTCCCGGTCGTGTGCACCGTCCAGGACTTCGTGGGCATGAGCATGAACGAGGCCAAGAACACCTGGAAGGCCGCCGGCTTCGACGACAAGCTCTTCGAGGCGCCCGGCATGGGCCCGCAGGACATCGTGGCCACGCAGTCCATCCCGGCCTGGTGGACCGAGACCTGCGACGACACCAGCATCACGGTCGGGATGTGAGGGAGGTCGAGATGGACACCAACAAGCAGCAGCAACGCGGCCAGGCCATCGGCGAGTTCGCCCTCATCATCCCCCTGCTCTTCCTGATGGTCGTGGCGCTCCTCGACTTCGGTCGCATCGTCTACGTCAACAACGCCCTCGCCGAGGGTGCCCGCGAGGGGGCCCGCTGGGGCGCCGTGCAGGGCCGGGCCGGCACCACCGCCGGACTGATCTCCGTCGCCGACGAGACGAAGGCACGCATGACGGCCGTGCCCAACCCCTCGGTCACGGTCAGCTGCGACCGTCTCATCACGACCACGCCGACCTGCTCGACCGGCGACATCATCGAAGTCACGGCCACCAGCGTGGTCTCGCCCATGACGCCGATCATCGGCCAGTTCATCGGGCCGGTCACCCTCACGTCCACGGCCAAGATGTCCATCCACCAATGAGCACGACACCGCCAGCCTCCCGACTTGGAGACCATGTCATGACGTCAGGAACGCACGAACCGAAGCGGCCGGGGGAGCGCGGCCAGGCGCTGGCCCTCTTCGTCCTGGCCTCGACCGTCATCATGGCCGCAGCCGGGCTCGTCGTCGACGGCGGCATGGCCTTCATCAACCGCCGCGATGCCCAGAACGCGGCCGATCTCGGCGCCATGGCCGGGACCCGCGTCATCTCCGACTACTACATGCGAGACGGCACCAAGCACTCGCGCGACGTGTGGGACGCCATCGATGCCGCGGTCCAGGCCAACGGTTGCACGGCCGGCGGCACCGTCCCCTGCTCGTGGACGGCCTCGTTCCTGAAGCCGGCCGCATCGGGACCCGGCACCGAGCTCATCACCGGCTCGCAGCTCAAGGGCGGCATCCCCGACACCGGCCTGCCGATCCCGCTGGGCTCCCAGGGCGTCGAGGTCGTGGTCGAGCGTCAGCCTCCGACCGTCCTGCTGCCTGTCATCGGCATGACCCAGTGGGACGTGGTGGCCTCGGCCCAGGCCATCACGGCGCAGATCGACACCGTGCCCGCCGGGACGCTGCTGCCGATCGCCGTCGATCCGCTCCCGGGTCCGAACAACTTCCAGCCGGGTGACACCCACATCCTCTCGCTCGGCCACGACGCGCCCGGCCAGTTCTCTTGGCTGACCTGGAATGGCGACTCCAACTCGGACACGCTGGCCGCGAACATCTGCACCGCGCAGAATCCGGCCATGGACCTGGCCGACGCGGACACCGAGGCCGACTGGATCGTTGGCGACGTGGGCAAGACCAACTCGAGCGCCGTCCGTGACTGCCTGCTAGCGTACAAGGGCCAAATCATCGTCCTGCCCACCTACGACGCCACGCGCCTGCAGGGCAGCAACGCCCAGTTCCACATCACCGGCTTCACCTACTGGCGCCTGCTCGACTTCGAGGCCAACCCGCACATCGACAACATCAAGGCCACGTTCATCGACACCGGGCCGGGGCAAGTCGGCGCGGAGTACGCCGGCCCGCCCTGCAACGCCACCACCGACACCAGCTGCGACCGCTACTCGTTCTTCCTGGGTCTGATCAACTAGCGCCAAGGGCAGCGCAGCGACCGCTGACCGGCCCGGCGTCCCCGGGCGGGCCGGGACACGACCCGGACGGAAGCGCGGCACCGCCAGCGACAGCGCCGAGGCAGCCGCGCCGGGCCGGCCAGTCCGGCGCCTGGCGCTACCATGCGGGAGCCCATGCGACTCTCGATCTTCGGCGCCCGCGGCGTGCCTGCACGCTGGGGCGGCTGGGACACCATCGTCACCGAGCTCGGACCGCGCCTGGTGGAGGCCGGTCACGAGGTCACGCTCTACGCCATGCCCCGCTATACCGCGGAGGCGGTCGGTCGCGACTTCGAGGGCATGCGCGTCACTCGCCTGCCGACGGTGTACGGCAAGTTCACCGAGACGCTGCTGCACGAACTCTTCAGCAGCCTCGTGGCCCTCACCCGTCCGAGACAGGACGTGTACTACGTGCTCGGTTGTCGGACCGTGTGGGCCTATCTGCCGCACCGCCTCCTCGGTCGCACGGTGGTCTTCAACACCGATGGGCTCGACTGGCGCCGCCGCAAGTGGGGCCGTGTCGCCCGTGCCTACCTGCAGGCCAACTACTGGCTCGCCCGCCGGATCGCCTCCCACCTCGTCTCGGACAGCAAGGAGCTGCAGCGGCTGTACCGCGAGCAGTGGGGCGCGCACTCCGCCTTCCTGACCAACGGTGGCCACGTCCACGAGGTCGCCGACGAGGCGCGACACCGCCAGCTGCTCGCCGACTACGGCGTCGAACCCGGTCGCTACTACCTGCAGGTCTGCCGCATCGAGCCCGAGAACAACCCCGACGTGGTCGTGCGCGAGTACCTCGCCTCGAGCGCGCGTGACCCGCTGCTGGTCGTCGGTGGCGCCAACTACGAGAGCGCCTACTTCGAATCGCTCAAGGCCACCGAGGACCCGCGCGTCCGCTTCCTGGGCCCCGTCTACGAGCCCGAGCACGTCGAGGCCCTGTTCCTGGGGGCCAAGGCCTACATCCACGGCCACGAGGTCGGCGGCACCAATCCCTCGCTGGTCACGGCCATGGGCTGCGGTCGGCTGGTGCTGGCCCACGCGGTGCCCTTCAACCGGGAGGTCCTTGGTGGCAACGGCCTGCTCTGGACCAAGGCTCCGGGCTCCCTGCGCGCCTGCATCGAGGAGGTCGAGATCGACGCCGCTGCGCTGGGGGCCCAGGCTGCGGTAGCCTGCCGCCAGCGCATCCGCGACTGCTACGCCTGGGACAAGTGCGCCCGCGACCACGACCGGTTCTTCCGCTGGCTGGCCGGCGAGGTGGAGGACTATGCCGATTCGTTCTGACCGGCCGGCCGTGCCGGTGCTGGAGCTGCCGCTCCCGGTCGCCCGCGCCCCGAGGGGGCCGGCGGCTCCGGCGCCCGAGCTGCGGGAGTTCGGCACCGACGAAGCTATTCTGCCCGCCTTCCACGTCTGGACCCTGGGCTGCCAGATGAACCAGTCCGACTCGGAGGAGATGGCCGGGGCACTCCTGGCCGCCGGCTGCAGGGAAGCGCCCAGCCTGGAGGAGGCGCAGCTCATCGTCATCAACACCTGCTCCATTCGCGAGGCCGCCGAGCAGAAGGTCATCGGCCGCATGGGTGTCCTGTCCCGGCTCAAGGCGGCCGACCCCAGCGTGCGCGTCGTGCTCACCGGCTGCTCGGTCCGGGCTGACAACGCCACCACGCTCGAGCGCCGCTACCCGGCCGTGGACCTGTTCCTGCGTCCCGACGAGGAGCCCGAGCTGACCGCACGCCTGGGTCTGAGCGGACCGACGACACCGGAGGGCCTCGGTGCGGCCGGTTACCAGCGCGTGGGCCGATCAGTCGCAGCCACTGCCGATCGCTTGCCTGGGACGCGCGCCGCGGCCGTGACGGAGGGGCGGGTCGCGCGCGGCCGCGGCGCGAAGGCCTGGCTGCCGATCGTCTACGGCTGCGACAAGACCTGCACCTACTGCATCGTGCCCCTGGCCCGCGGGCCCGAGCGCAGCCGTCCCTTCGACGACGTCGTGGCCGAGGCCCGAAGGCTGGCCGAGGCGGGCTACCGCGAGGTCACGCTCCTGGGCCAGAACGTCAACTCCTACGGCCACGATCTGCCGCCCGACCGGCGCTTCGCCGACCTCTCCAGCGAGCGCCAGCTCGGCCGCCGGCAGGATCGCGCCGGTCGTCCGGACATCGCCGCGCTGCTGCACACGATCGACGACATCCGTGACGCGGAGGGTCGGCCCCGCATCCCACGCCTGCGCTTCGTGACCTCGCATCCCTGGGACCTCACCGAGCGGCTCATCGAAGCCATGGCCGGGTGCAGGTCAGTGTGCGAGCACCTGCACCTGCCGGTCCAGTCGGGTGATGACGAGGTGCTGCGGCGGATGGGCCGCCAGTACACCCTCGCGGCCTACCTCGAGCTCGTCGAACGCCTGCGAGCGGCCGTGCCCGGCATCAGCCTGACCACCGACGTCATCACCGGCTTCTGCGGCGAGACCGAAGCCCAGTTCGAGCACACGCTGGAGCTGCTGCGCGCGGTCCGTTTCGACCAGGTCTTCGCCGCAGCCTATTCGGAGCGGCCGGGCACGCCCGCCACCCAGCTCGACGACGACGTGCCCGCGGCCGAGAAGAAGCGACGTCTCAACGAGCTGCTGGCGGTGCAGGAGGGCATCGGCCTCGAGCTGAACGAGGCCTGGGTCGGGCGCCGCACCGAGGTGCTGGTGGACGAGGCGCGCGCGCCGCGCTCCCATGAGCACGAGGCTGCCGCGCACCGTGGACCGCGGCTGGTGGGTCGCAACCGGGAACACAAGCTGGTGCACTTGGACGGCCCGGCCGAGCTGGTGGGGACGCTGGTGCCCGTCCGCGTCGAGCGCGCCGGTCCGTATGCCCTCGCCGGGCGCATCGAGGAGACCGACCACGCCTGAGCTGCCGCCGCTGATCGTCATCGCCGGGGCCACCGCCACCGGCAAGACGGCGCTCGGGGTCGACCTCGCCCGGCGCTTCGCCGGTGCCGAGATCGTGTCGGCCGATTCGCGGCAGGTCTATCGCGGCCTGGACATCGCTACGGCCAAGCCCACGACCGCTGAACGGGCCGCCGCACCGCACCATGGCCTCGATCTTGTCGACCCCGACCAGCGCTTCACGGCGTCCGACTACCGCCGCATCGCGCTCGACGCGCTCACGGGCATCGCCGCGCGCGGCGGCCTGGCCCTGCTCGTCGGCGGCACCGGGCTGTACCTGCGAACCATCGCCCGCGGCCTGACCATCGACCAGGGCGACAGCGACGAGGCCCTGCGCGTGGAGCTGAACGCACGCCTTGAGGCGGGTGGATCGGAGCCGCTGGTGGCGGAACTGCGCGAGCGCGACCGCGAGGGCGCCGAGGCCATCGACCTGCGCAACCCGCGACGCGTCGTGCGCGCCCTGGAGCGTGCCATCCTCACCGGCTCCGCGCAGCCGCCCGAGCCACAGGGCTACCCCGCGCCCGTGACCTGGCTGGGCCTCGCGCTCGAACCGGATGCCCACCGGAGACGCATCCGCGCCCGCATCGACGAGCACTTCGAGGCCGGGCTGCTCGACGAGGCCGCCGGCCTGCGCGAGCGTTATCCCGAGGACCTGCCTGCGTTCAGCGCCATGGGTTACCACGAGGCCTTCGACGTGCTCGCCGGCCGCTGTCGCCCGGAGGAGGCCAAGGAGCACGACGCCACGCGGACCTGGGCCTACGCGCGCCGGCAGCGGACGTGGTTCCGCTCCGAGCCCGGGATCAGCTGGTTGGAGGCGGGTGAGCGCGCCGGCGAGTTGGCCCTGGCTACGCTGGCGCCCTGGCTTCGGCGGCTCGAGCGGGGCGACTATGCTGGGTCACGATGAGCCGCAACGGAACGATCGATCTCACGCCCGAGCGTGAATACGCCTTCCTGCTGGCCGTGGACACCGGCGAGGACGACGGCTGGACGGCCGAGGACTCGCTCGACGAGCTGGCCAGCCTCGCCGACACGGCCGGGGCCGAGGTGGTCGGCGCGGAGTGGCAACGGCGCCGGCACATCGATCCGAACTGGTACGTGGGCAAGGGCAAGGCGCAGGAGCTGCGAGAGGCCAGGCGCGAGACGGGCTTCACCCTGCTCATCGCCGATGACGAGCT
>JASFQX010000117.1:0-5857 GCA_050115215.1 Chloroflexota bacterium | reverse complement strand
CTGGCTCATCTACGCGGTCTACCTGCATGCGCGCAACCAGCCGAGCTGGCGGGGTCGGCCGGCCGCGCTGGTGCTGGTCATCGGCTTCGGCGCGGTCCTTTTCACCTACTTCGGCAACCTCTTCTTCAGCGGGCTGCACTCCTACTCGGGCCTGTAGCCTCTATCTCGCTCGCAGCGAGGCGATGATGCGCGAGCGGTAGGTGTCAAAGACGGCTGCCGCCACCACCACAAGGCCGATGATGATCGTGCGCACGTTGTCCTCGACGCCCACAAGGATGAGGCCCGTGCCCAACACCTGGAGCAGGCAGACGCCGAAGAACGTGCCGATGACCGAGCCCTTGCCACCGGCGAAGCTGGTGCCACCGATGATGACCGCGGCGATGGCGGTCAGCTCCCAGCCGACCGCAGCGATGGGGCTGCCGGCCTTGAGGCGCAGCAGGAAGACCAGGCCCGCCAGGCCCGCCAGGAGGCCGCAGATGACGAATGCGCTGATCTTGAAGGGCATCGGGTTGTGGCCCGAGAGGCGCACCGCCTCCTCGTTGTTGCCGATGGCGTAGATGAAGCGCCCGAAGATGGTGAAACGCAGCACGAACCAGGCGATGAAGACGATGACGATGGCGATGATGAAGTAGACCGGCACGAGGTCAAAGAGCTGCCAGTTGCCGAAGTCCTTGAACTCCTTGGGCATGCCAGTGATGGTCACGTTGTTGCTGATGACCTGGGACGAGCCGCGAGCGATGGACATCATGCCCAGGGTCACGATGAACGAGGGCACCGCCCACCACTCGGTCACGAACCCGTTGAATAATCCGCACAGCGCGCCGATGCCGACGCAGGCCACCACGGTCAGCAGGATCGCTAGACCGAGGTCGAGATCAGATGTCAGGAGCTTGGCCCCGACCACGGTCGAGAGCGCCAGCACCGAGCCGACCGAGAGATCGATACCGGCGATGAGGATGACGAAGGTCATGCCCACCGCGAGGATGGTGTTGATGGAGACCTGCGCCAGGATGGAGGTGAGGTTGTCCGTGGTCGCGAAGTACGGCGACAGGAAGCTGAACATGACGATGAGAGCGACCAGGGCCACGCCGACCCCGGCCTCGCGCAGGCCGATGACGACAGCGCGGTTGGCGACCGACATCGAGGCGCCACCGCGCGACGTCCCGGGGCTCGGGTTCGTGCTCATGCGGCGGCTGCGGAGGCCGGACCAGCGGAACCGCTGGCGGCGGTGTCGAGGTAGTTCTTGTAGGCCAGCTCGAGGACGGCCTTCTCGCTGAAGTCGTCGCGGGTCAGCTCACCGACCACGGCACCCTTGCTGAAGACCATGATGCGGTGACAGATGCCCAGGAGCTCAGGCAGATCGGAGGAGACCACGACCAGGCCCTTGCCACGTTCGGCCAGGTCCCAGATGAGGTTGTAGATCTCGAACTTGGCGCCGACGTCGATGCCGCGCGTGGGCTCATCGAAGATGAGCGCGGACGACTCGGCGAAGAGCCACTTGGCGATGACCACCTTCTGCTGGTTGCCGCCCGAGAGAAAGCGCACGACCTGGGCTGGAGACTGCGCCTTGATGCTAAGGGAATCGATGAGAGCCTGCGTCTCGGCTGCTTCCTTCTGCGGTTGCATCAGCCCACGACGGACAACCGCGTCGAGCTTGGTCAGGGTCGTGTTCTGGGCACAGGTCATGTCAAGGATGAGACCCTGGCTCTTGCGGTCCTCGGTGAGCAGGCAGATGCCGGCCTCGACGGCGTCCTTTGGGGTTCGGATGCTTATCTCTGCACCGCGCATGCGCACGGTGCCAGCGGTGGCCCTGTCAGCGCCGAAGATGGCACGCATGGCCTCGGTGCGACCCGAGCCGACAAGGCCCGCCACGCCGAGGATCTCGCCTTCACGGACCTGCAACGAGACCGGCTCGACGTTGCCGCGATAGGTCAGTCCCTCGACCTCCAACAGCACCGGCCCGATCGAGCCGGTGCCACGGTATGGGAAGCCCTCGGTGATGGCCCGGCCGACCATGAGCTCGATGACCTCGGCCACCGAGACCTCGTCGACGTCCTTGGTGGCCACCCACTGACCGTTGCGCAGCACGGTCACGCGGTCTCCGATCTCCTTCATCTCATCGAGATGATGGGAGATGAAGAGCACACCGATGCCCTGGCCGGTGAGCTTACGGATGATCCCGAAGAGCTGGTCGACCTCGCGAGGTGTGAGCGTGGCCGTGGGCTCATCGAGGATCAGCACCCTGGCCTCGGTCAGCAGGGCACGGCCGATCTCGACCAGCTGCATCTGTGCGATACCGAGCTCCTCGACCGGCGTGTCCGGCGAAGCATCCAGGCCGACTTCGCCAAGCAGGCGTTCGGCTCTGCGACGCAACTCGCCGCGGTCGACCAGGCCACGACGCGAGGGCAGCGACTCGAAGGACAGGTTCTCCTCGATGGTGAGGTAGGTCAGCAGGTTGAGCTCCTGGTACACGACCCGGATGCCGGCCTCGATGGCTTCCTGCGGGTTCTGGGCCAGGTAGGGCTGCCCATCCAGGAACATCTCGCCCCCGTCAGGGCGCTCGACTCCGGAGAGCACCTTGACCAGCGTTGACTTGCCGGCACCGTTCTCGCCGACGAGGGCGTGCACCTCACCCGGCAGCACGGTCATGCTCACGCTGTCCAGCGCGCGTACCCCTGGGAACTCCTTGGTCAGAGTGCGGACCTCGACGATGGGTCGATCGGCAGGTGGCGCGGCGGCCGGCGCCGAAGGTTCGGCGGCGATCGTGGCGTCAGGTGTCGATCCGGTCATGCACCAGCTCCGTCCCTCGTTCTCTGCGTGTGACGTACGGGCAGCCGCTGGAGGAGACCAGCGGCTGCCCGAGCTACGTTTCCCTGGCTTACTCGACGACCACGTTCTCCGCGGTGACCAGTTCGATGGGTGTCTTCTGCCAGCCGCAGAAGGACTCACCGGCCAGTTCGCGCAAGCCGAACTCGATGCCGAAGACGGCCATGTTGGCGCCGAACTGCTCGATGGTCGCGAGCATGGAGCCATCGGCCACGAGCGGACGCACACCGGGGATGTTGTCGAAGCCGACGACCGCGATGTCGCCGACCTTGTCGGCCGCTTCCAGTGCGGCCACTACGCCGAGGGCCATGGAGTCGTTGGCGGCCATGACACCCTGGACGTCGGGATACTTGGTCAGGTAGTCGGTCATCACGCCGTTGGCGAGCTCGGTCTCCCAGTTCGCCGTGCGCGATTCGAGCAGGTCGAGGCCGTACTCCTCGACCGAGTCCACGAAGCCCAGCTGGCGCTGGACGGCGTTGTCGGCCTCGGGGTTGCCCTCGAGGATGACGACCTTGCCACCTTCGCCCAACAGCTTGCCCAGCTCGTCGCCGGCCAGCTTGGCGCCGGCGCGGTTGTCGGGGCCGAAGAAGGCCAGGTCGACGCCAGCTTCCTCCTTGGCCGTCTCGTCGAGCGCGACGTCGATGTTGACCACGGTGATGCCGGCGTCGATGGCCTGGGCCAGCGGCTCGACCATGGCCCGGGAATCGGCCGGCGCGATGACGATGACGTCGAATTGCTTGGTGATGTAGTTCTCGATGGCAGCGACCTGGGCCGCGAAGTCGCGCTCATCCTGCATGCCCACGGTCTCGAAGTCGAAGAGCTCCGCGTTCTCGGCCGCGAAGGCCTTGGCTCCCGCGTCCATCTGCTGGAAGAACTCGTTGGCCAGCGACTTCATGACCAGGCCGACCTTGGGCTTGCGGCCCAGTTCCTCGGTCAGGTCGGGAATCACGCCGGTGACCTCTGCGGGCGGGCACTCTTCCTCTTCCTGCGCGAAGGCCACGGCGCTGCCGCCGACCACGAGCGAGGCAGCCATGATCGTGCCCAAGCCGACGGTCAGCCAGCGGCTCTTGGTGATACCAACCATCCGGTCGATCCTCCTTCCAGCCCCCAGCGGGGCTCCCTGAGAGGCGAGGCACCGGCTCGCCCGATCCCTCGCCCGACGGTGACGCAACCGTTTGCGCAACCGTTTACGTCCCAGACCATACCTGCTGCCCATGACGGAGTCAACAGTCTGGTCCGAGAATGGATGTCGCTGCTCCAGCGAGGATCGGGGCGGGGCCGCCGCGTACGTTCCCGGCGGCCTCGCGCTCCTCAACGCGTCGCAGAGCAGGCGCTACTGCTGTGGGTCCTTCGAGAGGGGCACCACCAGCTCGGTCCAGAACTTCTCCTCGTCGATGAAGTTCTCGATGGCGGCCTTCTGTGTGCCCACGGGGCCGACGTCCTCGCGGAAGGCGAGGCTCCGCCCGTAGTCGAGACCATCGTTGGTGTCGACGTCGACATACACGCCGTAGATCGGCTGCGGCACGTCACCCTCGGGCCGAGGATCGTCGTTCCAGGAGAGGACGATGGAGGGATCGATGACGTAGGCAGCGGCGAAGAGATCCCAGATGTTGCCGATGGTGATGGGCCGGCCCTGGGCCTCGCGCGCTTCCTCGCGCGCGAGGAACAGCTCCTGGATCCCCGGATAGGTGCCGTCGACCATCTCGCGATACAGGTCCTCGGGCATGGCGCCGGTGTTGGCGTTGGCCTCCAGGCCGGCGATCACCTGGTTCCCGTACGAGGCATAGGACTCCGACTCGGGATCGCCCCACTGCTGGCGCACGGCGACCTTGGCCGCCTCCGGGTCCGCCCACCAGTTGAACTCGGCCGATGCGGACGAGTTGCCCGGCAGGTAGAACGAGCCACCCATGTAGACCATCTCCTTCACCTTGGAGGGGAAGGTGGGATCCTTCATGATGGCGCGCGCGATGTTGGTCAGCGGGCCGATGGCCACGACCGTCACTTCGCCGGGATACTTGTTGACCTGGTCGACGAGGAAGCCGATGGCCTCGTCGTTGCCGTCGGCGTCGGGCGTGCCCTCCTCGAACACGTATTCGTAGGTGGGAGCTTCACCATAGAGGCTCTCGTAGACCTCGACCCAGTCGGCCATGGGGTCGCCGCCGATGGTGTCGTCGTAGTGCCCCAGATAGCCGGGCCACGAAACCACCGGGCTGAGCGCCTGCTCTGCCGCCAGGGCCGTCTCGTCGAACCGCCAGTTGCGGATGCCGTAGCGGCTGCCCGCATAGATGGGCGTGTCCGAGCCGAGTGCCTCCAGCTGGCGCGCTCCAGTGGCCATGCCTCGCGGCATGGGCGTGTTGCCCGAGACGATGGTCACGCCCAGCAGGTCGATGTCCTCGGCGCGGTCGAGCATGAGCATGGCCATGCCATCGTCGAAGAGCTCCACCATGTCCGTGTCGAGGATGACCTTCTGCGGCTCTGCCCCAGTGTCCTGCGCGACGGCCGCGCCGCCGGCCACGGCCACGAGCGAGATCGTGAGCACACCGGCCACTCCCAGGGCCGCCCAGCCCACGGGTCGTCTTCGTTCGTTCATCGGTACTGAACCTCCCATCTGGGGCGGAGGGCAGCGGTCTCGCACGGCCGTGTCTCCCGACCCACTTGCACCTCTGCTACGCAAACGTTTGCGCAACCGATTGCAAATCTACACGAGTGGCCCCCCGGCGTCAACCTGAGATCGTGCAGCACGACCCCTCGCGCCGGGTCGGGGCCGCGTCAGGCCAGCTCGTGCCTGATGGCCTCCCGCGTGGGCAGGCCGGCCTGCGCGCCGGGAACCGTCGTCTTCAGCGACGCTCCCGTGACGGCCCAGCGAAGGGCGTCCCGCAGCTCCGCGCCGCCAGCCAGCTCCGCGGCGAGGATGCCGTTGAGGGCGTCCCCTGCCCCGGTCGTGTCGACCGCCTGGACCGCGAGCGCCGGCAGGCGCTCGGTGGTGCCCGCGTCACACAGCAGCGCTCCATCCCCGCCGAGCGTGACGATG
>JASFQX010000116.1:0-5860 GCA_050115215.1 Chloroflexota bacterium | reverse complement strand
TGGCCACGGCCACGATCACCAGCGGTGCGCTCTGGCGAAGTAGGTTGAGCAGGTTCGTGCTCGACAGGAACGCGTCCGATCCGATGGCGAAGACCAGGCACATGGCCACGAAGAACACGGCGATCGAGAGGACCGGCGCGTTCTGGGCCACGAATTGCTGGGTGCGGGCGGATGTCGTCGGCTCGGTGCTCGTGGCTTCGCGGCCCTCGCTCACGCGGACACCCGGGTGGTCGCTTCCCGGCCACCGACGATGAGGCGGACCAGATCGTCGAGGTCCGTCTCGTCGATGTCGCGCTCGGCCACGTTGGTGCCCTCGTAGAGGACCATGACGCGGTCGCAGACGCGGAAGATGTCCTGGAGCCGGTGGGTGATGAGGATGACGCTCACGCCGCGCTCGGCGACGCGCTTGATCAGGCGCAGCACCGCCTCCACCTCAGCCACGGCGAGGGCAGAGGTGGGCTCGTCCAGGATGAGGACCCGTGGGTCGAAGGACGCGGCGCGGCCGATGGCGATGGACTGGCGCTGGCCGCCGGAGAGGTTGGCCACCGGCAGCCGCGTGCTGGCGACCTTGATGTCGAGGTTCTCGAGGGCGGCGGCGGCATCCGCGTGCATCCGCGTGCGATCGATGAAGGGGATGCCCAGCAGACGCCGGCGCGGCTCGCGCCCCAGATAGAGGTTGCCGGCCACGTCGATCGTGTCGCACAGCGAGAGGTCCTGGTAGGCCATCTCGATGTGGCGACGCTTGGCGTCGGCCGGAGACTTGAACTGCACCAGCTCGCCGTCGATTCGGATCTCGCCGCTGTCGGGCACCTCCGCGCCGGAGAGGATCTTGGAGAGCGTCGACTTGCCAGCCGCGTTGTCGCCGACCAGGCCCAGGATCTCGCCGGGTGCCAGGTGCAGGTCTACGCCCCGCAGGGCGTCCGTGGTCCCGAAGGACTTGCGGATGCCTCGGAGCTGGACGCGCGGGACCGCCGTCGATGCGGACGGCGCTAGACCGCCGGTCTCGTCGCTGGTCGCGTGTGTCACGTGCGGGCCGGTCTGGGAGCCGGCAGGCTGCGACCGCCGGAAGGCCCGGCGGTCGCGATCGATGCCGATGGCATCACTGGTGGCTCGTTTCTACTCGAAGGTGGCGCGGAAGTCGTCCACGTTCTCCGTGGTCACGATGGTGATGGGCACGTCGATGACGGGCTCGACCTCCTCACCGGCGAGCGATGCCACGAGGGCCTCGATGCTGGCGCTGCCGATGCCCGCGGGATCCTGCTGGACCACGGCCTCGACGAAGCCGGCATCGATGCCGGCGATCACCTGCGAGGTCAGGTCCCAGCCGAAGATCTTGACGCGATCCTCGGCGCCCTGGGCCTCGACGGCGGCCACGGCACCGACCAGGGCCGGTTCGCCGGTGGCATAGATGGCGGTGAGCTCGGGGTTGGCCGTGATGAGGTTCTCTGCCGCCGCCAGGGCGGTCTCAGCCACGTTCTGACCGTCGACCACGCCCACGAGCTCGACGTTCTCGCTGGCGAGGACGACCTCTTCGAAGCCCTCCTGGCGGATGTTCTGGATGGTGGAGTTGAGCGCGCCGACGATGCCGAGCTGGACGGGCTCGCCCTGGGCCTCGACCCAGTCGACGAAGAACTCGCCCATCTCGGCCCCAGCGCCGCCGTTGTCCACGCCGACCTGGGCGATCTGCGGACCCTCGGGCAGGATGGCGTCGGCGGCCACGATGGTCACGCCGGCCTCTGCCGCGGACTCGACCGCGGGCATGATGCCGTTGGTGTCGATGGCGATGACGAGGATGCCGTCCACACCGTCGGCGGTCAGCGTCTCGATGGCGTCGTTCTGCGCCGCCGGGTCGTTGTTGGCGTTGACGATCTGCAGGTTCGCGCCGGCGGCGTCCGCGGCGGCCTGGGCGCCGTCGTTGAGCTGGTTGAAGAAGAGTGCCTGCAGGTTGATGGTCACGACGGCCAGGTCGTCGGGCTCTTCCTGGGCCACGACGCCGGTCGCCGACAGGCTGAGCGCCATCGCGGCCGTGATGGCTGCAGCAGCCAGGCGCGGGCGCTTCAAGGGCAGGGTGCCACGATTCATCGAGGTAGATCCTCCTCCTGGGCGGCCATGGGCGGATCGAGCGACACGCCTCGGGGCCGCGGAATCGCGCAAGAGGTCTAGCCCCGCCTCTCGCGCCGGTGCCTATTGCACCGTTTCGGGTCGGTCGGTGTCAAGGCGAGCCGGGGTCGTCACGACGAGAGCTCGTCGGCCGTGGGGAAGGAGGCGATGGCTCCTCGCCTGGTGACAACGATCTCGGCAGCAGCGACGCCGCGCTCGACAGCGACCAGCACCTCTCGCCCGGAATCGAGCGCGGCGACGAAGGTGCCACAGAAGGCGTCCCCGGCTCCGGTGGTGTCGACCGCGTCGAGCCGGCGCACGGACACGGCGAGGCTGCCGGCCTCGTCGACCAGCAGCACGTCCCGGCTACCACGGGTGACCACGACGGCGCCGAGTCCCCTCTGGACCAGCCGGCGCGCGGCGGACGGCAGGTCTCGTTCCGGGGCCAGCGCGACACATTCCTCCTCGTTGACCACGGCGATGTCGGCCAGCGACCAGAGCCCGGAGAAGTCGAAGGCGATCGGTGATGGGTTGAGGATCACCTTCGCTCCCCGATCGCGCGCGGCCTGTGCACAGGCTTGCGTGGCCTCGAACGAGAGGTTGCCCTGCAGCAGCACGTGGTCGCCGGCGCCGGCTTGCGCCACGGCCGCGCGCGCCGCCGCGGGCGGGAATGCCTGTGCCTGCAGAGCCGCGGTGACGATGGCGTTCTCCCCATCGGGTGTCACGAAGACCGTGGTGCGATCGGTGCCGCCGGTCGCCCGCACGAGCCCGGTGAGCGCCATCCGCTCGGCGCTCAGCTGGGCCTCGACGGCTGCGCCGGCAGCATCGTCCCCCACGGCGGCATGGAACACCACGGACGCACCAGCCCGGGCGGCGGCGATGGCCTGGTTGAGGCCCTTGCCGCCCAGGTCTTCCCGGACCGCCGAGGCCAGCACCGATTCGCCTGGGCGAGGCAGGCGCTCGACCTCGAACGTGGTGTCGACCGCGGCGTTGCCGACGACGATGACGGTCACGGGATCGCAGCCACGCGATCCATGAAGGACCTGGCGCGATCAGGGTCGACCTCGTTCCACCAGACGCCGTCGCGCTTGAGCGACGAAGCGATGATGGCGCCGTCGGCCACGGAGAGGATGTCGGCCGCGTTGGCCTCGTCCACGCCGCTGCCGACCACCACCGGCAGGGCCGCCGCCGCCTTGACCGCCGCGACCTCGTCGATGCTGGCCGCGTCTCCGGTCCGCTGTCCGGTAGCGATGAGCACGTCGGCGTCGAAGAACTCGGCGTCGCGGACCAGCTCCTCCAGACTGCGGTCGGCCACGATCGCGTGCGCGCCGTGCTTGACGTGGACGTCGGCGAAGATGCGCACGTCGCGCGCGCGCAGCCAGGCCCGGTAGCGTGTGGCGCTGCCGGCGGGACCCTCGATGAAGCCCTCGTTGGCGACGTAGGCGTTGGCCCACTCGTTGACACGAACGAAGCCCGCCTGGCTGGCCTTGGCCACCGCGAGCGCCGTGTGTGCGGCGTTGGCCAGCACGTTGATGCCGATCGGGAGACCCGTGGCCACGCGCACGCGCTCGGCGAGGACGCTCATGGTGGCCGCCGTCTCGTGGCCGATCGCGTCCGGCTTGGCGAATGGGATGTCGCCGTGGTTCTCCACGATGAGACCGTGCAGTCCGGCGTCGCGGTAGGCCAGGCCGTCGCGCACCGCGGCCGCATAGACGTCCTCGACCGGCTCACCCTCGTACGAGGGAGCGCTGGGCAGGGCCCGCGCGTGCACCACGCCGATGATGGGCCGCGGCGTCCCGAAGAGCTCGACGAGGGCATTCGGCTTGGCGTGGGCGGTGGGCTTGCTAGTCACCAGTCGACCTCCAAGGCTTCATCGCTCGTAGACGGCGTCGTGGAAGTGGATCTCTGCGATCAACGTCTCGCGGAAGACGTCCGAGACGCGCGTCGCCTCGTCCTCCCCCAGCTCGCCGGCCAGCGTGTCCAGCCGGGATCGCAGCCAGGCAGCATGTCCGGTGAAGGCCGGGCCCGTGTGGATCTCGGTCCAGGCCCGGACGCGGGCTCGCGCCGAGGGGCGTCCGATCGTCTCCGAGCACCACGTCTGATACAGCCACTCGGCGGCCAGCATCGCGGCCAGCAGGGCGGCGTAGGAGGAGCCGTCGGAGAGCTCGCGGTAGACCGCGTGCAGCGATCGTGCCGACGGCGGCACGATGGACGAGTGCTCCTCCCCGAGCGCGTCCTCGAAGAAGTCGACCTGGGTCGTGAGCAGATCGTGCAATCCGGCCGCGAGCACGCGGCGGTCGGCCATGTCGGGCGCGAGCCTGACCGCAGCGCCCAGGGCCACGGCCGCGGTGTCGATGAAGGCGAACTCGATCCGCAGGTAGCGCTCGAAGTCGTCATCGCTGACCGTGTCGGCGATGATCTCGCGGAAGAGGCGATGACCGGCGGCCGCTTCCCACTCGCTCGTGGCCGCCGACCGGATGTCGGCGCTGGAGGCGATCGGCATGGCCGCAGCCTAGGCCATCGGACGCCGTCCGTGGTCGCCGGTGTCCGGGTGCAGGGTCGACATCATCATCGACGCCCAAGGGTACGTGCGTCAGTCGGCCGGGTCGCGGTCCTCCAGCCAGGGTCGGCGTTCGCTCGGCGGCTCCCAGCTGTCGATCGGCGCCTGCAGGGGGTCGTCGATCCAGCAGAACTCGCCGTTCGTCGCGCCGCCGGCATCGGAGGTCAGCCGCAGAACGAGCGCGACGGCCTTCTCCGGAGGATCGCCGCCGGTCCGCTCGACCCAGTCGGCCCACTCGATGTAGTTCTCGGCCACCGGGCCCAGGCCCACGACGCGGTCGCGGATGTCGGCCCACATCGCGGTCTTGACATCTCCGGGATGGATGACGTTGGCGGTCACGCCGCTGCCGGCGATCTCCGCCGCGAGGTGCCTGGTCATCTGGTTGAGCGCGGCCTTGGCGGTCCCGTAGGCGCTGTTGATCGGCCCCGGCGGATGGAGCGAGGCGGCCGAGGTGACGTTGACGATGCGGCCCCAGCCGGCCTCGAGCATGTCGCCGAGGAAGGCGTTGATGGTGAAGAACGGGGCCACCGCGTCGATCATGATGGTTTGCCGCCAGGCCTCCGGGTCCACGTCCTTGATGAGGGCGATGGGGCCGAAGATGCCTGCCGCGTTGACGAGGATCGCGGGCGCACCAACGCGGTCGACGACTCGCTCGCGGAGGTCGGCGACGGCGCGGTGATCGGAGACATCGCACGGCATGGCGGTCAGGCGCCCGGCCGGCGTCTCTGCTCGCGAGCGTCGCTCGGTCTCGGCAAGCTCATCAGCCGATCGCGCCACACCGACGACATGGGCGCCCTCCCGGGCCAGGGCCAGTGCGAACGCTCGCCCGAGTCCGCGCCCCGCCCCGGTGACGACCGCGACCCGGCCTGCCTGATCACCCATCTGGTTGCCTCCCGCCTCGTGCTGGTTGGGCCATAGGTTCGCACGCGAAGACCGACCGGGTTTCGTGGCCGGAGGTGCACGGGAAGGTGGACGGTCGGGCGACAGACTCGTCCGGCGCAACGGCGCCCGTTCGTGGGGACCGTCGATCTCGGCTTGCCTCCGACATCGCTGGTTCCCCGCTAGAATGTCGGCCGAAGCCGACATAGCTCAGTGGTAGAGCAGCTGTTTCGTAAACAGCAGGTCCTCGGTTCAAATCCGAGTGTCGGCTCCACTCCACTCCACTTGGTTCCTCGACCCAACCCGCCGCCCTCGAGTGGC
>JASFQX010000115.1:0-5876 GCA_050115215.1 Chloroflexota bacterium | reverse complement strand
ACATCGACCTCCCCCCGGCAAGTGACGAAGGTCCCGACCACGGACGGTCGGTCGAGCAGGCGGGTCGCCGGGCCACGTTGCACCCTCGCGGGGCTACGTGTCGAGGCTCTTGAGCAGCTTGTAGACGAGCACCGCGGGCCAGAACAGAGCCCTGGGAAAGGCCAGGACGTAGTCGCGTGCGCCCAGCCTGCTGCCCGGCGTCCTCGGGGTGGGACCAGCCCTGGCTCGCGCCACCACCAGGGGCCTGGACTCGTACTGGACCCGATCGCGAGCCCGGCAAGGCGATACCCCGGCCGGTGCCGGACGACACCGCAACGGGCGCCGGGACCTTGCGTCCGGCTCCGAGAGTGGCGACGCTGCTACGGCCGGGCGTCTGGCGCAAGGGCGCCCGGCGTACGCCGCTCGGGGTGAGGCTGCATGGATCGGGAAGGGCGCAGCCTCACCCCCTCCGTCACGGGAAACCTACTTGTGCTTGCCTCGCCCCTGGCCTGGGTGCTGGTCGTCTCGCGACGTGCCCCGAGGGTCGGCGACGGCGCGGTCGCGAGGCGACGCCCCCTTGGTCCGCGCGGTGCTCTGCGGCCGCTTCGGAACGATCGACCGCTGCTGTTTGCTGGAGCGGACGGCAGGCGTCTTGGCCTTGTCGGCCCGGGCGGCCCTGGTCGGCTCGCCGCCGCTGTCAGCCTGGTCGGCTCGCCCGCGCTTGGCTGCCGCGATCGACGCGCCGGGTGGCTCGGAGTCGACCCTGAAGTGGCAGGTGATGACCGAGTTGCCGCCCTCGGAGCGCTCGCTGATATTGGCCGCCGAGGTCACCCGGCCCACCCCGCCTGAGTAGGTGCCGTCCTCGGTCACCAGCGAGCAGGCCTCGGTGTAGCCCACCTCGGCGTTCAGCTCGATCCGGTAGGACATGTCGGTGAACCGACACCTCACGTGGACCAAGTCTGGATTGGTGACGACACGAACCGTCGCGTCGACACCGCGCACCCAGAGATTGCCTTCAGCGGGCGTCTCGTAGGTAGCACGACAGTCCCCGCTGGTGGCGTCGATGGTGATCGACGACAACGCGTACTGGCCGGGCCGCCCGGGGAAGAGCTCGTTGGCGGAGGCCGCGACAGGCAGGAAGGTCGCGGCCAAGGCCATGGCCAGGCCTATCGTGAAGAAGCGTCTCGTGGGCTGCATCTCACACCTCGAATGCCGGAAGGGTGCGCCGGGTCCGCCGGTCAGGCGGTGCAGAGACTGCCCGTTCCCTCCCATGAGAACGCGGTCCCACCCCGGCGAGCCCGTAGCGGTGGGGACGAGCGCTCGTTCATGGACTTGGTCCGACCACGCTAGGTGTCCGCTCCTGGCCCCTCCATGGTCCTGAAGGCAGGCCGGGGTGGCGCGGATGGCGCAGGCGTCCGGTCAACGCGAAGTCGGGCGGTCGCAGCGCGATTCGTGACCTCGGCCACTTGCCGGGCCGCCACGCCCATGCTCACCCTTGCCCCGAGCGGGAGGCTGCGAGGCACGACTCGCGTGCGTTGGCCGCCTGAGTCGCGCGGAGCCACTGGCGAACCCGGCCCGCACGTGGTCGCTGCCTTGCCCGGAGGAGGTTCAGATGCTCCGGTACCGATCCATCGTCGTCATCACCACCGCGATGGCGTTCCTGCTCGCTCCAGCCCTGACCGCGGCCAGCCCACCCGCGGATCCGCCAGCCGCGGGCTGGTCCTGCAGCCCGGCGGGTTCGCTCGTCGAGGCACGCAGCGACCACACGGCCACGCTCCTGCCCGACGGCCGCGTGCTCATCATCGGCGGCGACCGGGGCCGGCAGAGGCTCGACTCGGCCGAGATCTGGAATCCGGCCAGCGGGGAGTCCAGCCTCACGGGCTCGATGACCGAGGGTCGCGCGTCCCATACCGCGACGCTCCTGCCCGACGGCCGCGTGCTGGTGGTGGGTGGCAAGGGGGACCCCGACGGCTACGGTGAAAACAACCTCGCCTCGGCCGAGATCTGGGACCGGGTGAGCGGCGAGTTCGCCCCGACCGGCTCGATGGCCGACTCGCGCTACGCCCACCAGGCGACGCTGCTCGCGGACGGTCGCGTGCTCATCACCGGTGGCATCCTCCTCAGCGTCGCGATCCTCAGGTCGGCGGAGCTGTGGGATCCCGCCACGGAGACATGGACGCCGACCGGCTCGCTCGCGCAGTGGCGCGTCGACCACACCGCCACCCTTCTCGAAGACGGTCGCGTGCTCGTCGTCGGCGGCGTCTCCTTCACCGCCGATGGCCTGGAGACGTCCGCCCTTGCTGAGCTTTGGGACCCCGCGAACGGCTCCTTCGCTCCCGCCGGTCGGCTGGCGGACCCACGGATCGGCCACGCGGCCACGCGCCTGCCCGACGGTCCGGTCCTCGTGCTGGGAGGCACGCTGGCGGAGCTACGTGGCCCACAACCGTACCGGGAGCCGACCGATCCGCTCCTGCGACCTTCCCGCTTCGATCTCCGGCATCGACCGCTGTTCCATCCGCTCCTGCGACCCAGCGCCTTCGACCAGCGGCCTCGCTCACGAGGGTACCGCCGCGAGCCGCTCGCGTCGGTCGAGGTCTGGGATCCGGCCGCTCGGTCCTTCGAGCGAGCGGGGTGGCTCGGTCACACCCTCGGTCGCACCCGGGCCGGACTCCTGCCCGACGGCCGCGTCTTCGTCGTCGGCGACATCACCGACACCAACCTGGAGCTGACCATGCCCCCGGCCGTGGCCGAGGTGTGGGACCCGCGGACCGCGGCGTCCTCACCCGGCGGAACGCTCTCCGGGCTGCGCGGCGGCCAGACCGTCACGATCCTGCCCGATGGGCGTGCCCTCCTGGTCGGCGGGTTCGGCGATGCCGGGTTCCGGCTCCCCACGGCCGAGGTCTGCGGGCCCGATGCGACGACCGACCGGGCGGGAGCGCCCCCATCCGCGGCTCCAGCCCACGCTGTGGCCGACCCGGCCGCCCCGGCGACCTTCACCTTCAGGCTGGAGCCGATCGGCGAGCCCTCGATGTCCCAGGAAGCCGGACTCGCGGCCTTCCCGGATTGGACCACCATGATGGTTCGGGCGACCGACCCGCGCGCTGCTGGCCTCATGACCATCAGCGTCGACTCGGAGCTCGTCGAGGTCGATGACGGGGTCGTTCTGACGAAGGCCATGCGTGAGCGCTTGACCAACGACGGCGGGGCCTGGTCAGGCACGGGTCGTCTCGTGGTGACGGCCACCGAGCGCGGCTACGTGGCCGCGGCCATGGACGTGTTGACGGGCGAGGGCGGCTACGAGGGCCTGACGCTCATCATGGGACGGTTCGAGGATGTCGGGATGGAGTCGCATTGGGGCGTCATCGTCCCGAGCGACCAGGTGCCGGTGATGCCCCGACCACCCGAGCCACCCGCCGAGTGATCACTGGCGCTGCCTCCGGCTTCTGCCCGACGGCGATCAGGCGCCTGTCGCATCGGGTCCGTGGGGGGCCTGCCCCTGTCGGCTCCGCACGAGCGGGGTCGTCACGAGATCGATGACGATGGCCAGGCCGACCCCCACGGCATTGGCCACGAAGTCGATGGGGTCGAACGTGTTGGCCATGACGCCGAACCCGTCCGCGGCCTCGAACAGCTCCACCGCGAGCAGGGTCAGCGCCGCCGCCAGCAGTCGCGGCCGCGGGTACCTCGAGGTCGCGCTGACGGCCGCGAAGTAGAGCGCGAAGGACACCGCAACGTTGCCACCGTAGGAGCCCAGGAGCTCCTCCAGCGGTCCCTCGTAGGCGGGCACCAGCACGAGGACGGCGGCCCCCAGCAGAGCCAGCGCCACGTTGCGAATGGTGATCGCCCGTCCAGAGCCGGGTCCACGGCCCGCTGTCGGTGGCTGTTCCGCGTGCTCCATCAGCACCAAGGTAGCGCGCCTCGTGTCCGACCGAGCCGAGGCGAAGCCCCTTGTGAGGCGGACGCTGGGGCGCGCCTACTCAGCGGGCAGCTCGACCGCATCCGGCACGGGTGGCTGCCGGTCGCTGGGGATGATGAAGCCGCGCCGTGTCTGGACCGCATCGTCGTAGTACTGGACCATGACGAGCGAGAGCCCGTCGTAGCCGTCCTGCCCGGTCAGAGTCACCATCACCGTCGCCCCGCCGTCCTCGGCTACGGCCTGGAACACCTGGGCGGTCCCTGACCATGTGCCGCCGTCGTTGGCCAGTCGCACCCGCTCCGCTCCCGACACCAGGCCAACGCCGCCGGCCTCCAGCAGCTCCAGGTGGACCGCGCTGGTCAGGAGGCCCGAGGCTCGCGGGTCGGTCGCCCGGACCCGGTCGACCTGGACGAAGCGCTGCTCGCCGCCGAACTCTCCTCCGGTCCCGCCCTCGTCACCGGGTCCGGGCTCCGTGACCGACTCGAGCGTGAACGTGAAGTAGGCCGGGGCCATCGGATCCGCCACGTCCTGGGCGGCCACGACACCGGCCCAGGCTCCGATCAGCACGAGGATGATCGTCCCTATCGCGCCTGTCTGCAGTACACGCATCTGGCACCTCCAGGTGCTCACGCGGGCCGGGTTCGCCAGTGGCTTGGCGGGACTCAGGCGGCCAACGTACGCGAGTCGCGCCTCGCAGCCTCCCGCTCACGGTGAGGATGCCCGCGCCCTGCGGCTACCGACAAGAGGCAGAGGTCATGTCTGCCGCGGTCCTTCTCTGACACCAGAACAGGTTCGCCCCTCGCGGGACCACCAACGCTGGGATGGCAGCGCGGCATGTCGGCCTTGGCGGCCTGCGCTCCCTATCCCTCCGCGTCCCGCGCCTCGAGCAGCGCGTCCATGAGCGCGTCCTGGCCCGCCTCGTCGAGCATCGCCAGCTGGCGCGCCACACGCTCGCCGTCGGGCGTCAGGCGCATGGCGTCCTCGCCGTCCGCGTTGACGTACTGCTCGATGTAGCCAGCCTCCTCCAGCTGCTCGACGAGGGTGTCGAGCTCGGCGTCGCGTGGGTCGGTCATGGTGGAAGAGTAGCGAGTGGGTCGCTATCAGACCCGGCTGGTCGCCGCCGGCCGGGCCTGGCGTTACGATTCGGCAGTCGGATCGATGGCGTCGGGCATCGGCGGCACCGCGTCACTCGGCACGATGACACCCCAGGACCGGTCAGCATCGGTCTCCCAGGACCGGCCGAGGATGAGGGTCAGCCCGTCGTATCCGCCTTCGCCTGTCAGCAAGGTCACGATCGATCCGGCGAACACCCCCTCAGCGAAGGCGAAGACCCCGTGATCGCTGCCGGACCACGAGCCGCCATCGTTGGTGAGCCGCATGCGGGCTGCGACGGTCTGGACGCCGCCGTCGTCGACCTCGACCTGCGTGCGGTTCATGGCCGTCGTCAGCACGCCGGAGGCGCGCGGGTCGCCGGCCTCCACCTGCTCGATCGACCGGTACCCAAGCTCGTCCACCGTGGTGCCATCTTCGCGTTCATGCTCGGTGCCCCACTCCGGCTCGCCCATCAGCTCGAGCGTGAACGTGAAGGCCGACGGGGCCATCGGGTCTGCCGCTTCCTGCGGCTCGCCCTCCGGCGACTCGTCGGGCATGGGACCGGCGAGCATCGTGAACCCCTCCCACGTCGCTGGCTCGACCGGCTCGGGGAACGATGGCGTATCACCCTCGAAGATCCAGCCCTCGTAGGACCAGTCCCAGGGCCCGTGCGCATCCCTGCCCGGTGTACCCCTGAGCAGCGCATGGAGGCCCTCGAAGGCCCCCTCGCCGGTCAGCTCGTAGTAGCTGTAGCGGTCGTCGCTCGTCTCGAAGGCCCGCCCGGTGCCGCGCCAGACTCCGTCGGCGCCGTCGAGCAGATGGCTCGTGCGCACGGCCATCACGCCGGACTCGGGATCGTCGCTGCCGTAGGTCGTGTAGTCAAGGCGAA
>JASFQX010000114.1:0-5923 GCA_050115215.1 Chloroflexota bacterium | reverse complement strand
CGGATCACCGCCCGCGCCGCCGTCGCCGGTGCCCACGAGCAGCATGCCGGCGGCGTCGAACGCGATCATGCCGCCGTTGTGGTTGGGGAAGGGCTGCTCGATGACGAGCAGCTCGCGCTCGCTGGCGCGGTCGGCGAGGCCGGCGGCGGTGGAGAACTCGCTGACGACGGTGGCCCCGTCGGGAGCGCGGGTGTAGTTCACGTAGAACCGGCCGTTGTCGGCGTACCGGGGATGGAAGGCCAGGCCGAGCAAGCCCCGCTCGCCGCCGGTCTGGACGGCCGCGCCGAGGTCGAGGAACGGGGCCGAGGCGGTGGCGCCGTCGGGCCCGATGACGCGGATCCGGCCCGGCTGCTCGACCACGTAGAGCCGGTCCGGGTCGCCCGCAGCCGCGGTCACGAAGACCGGCTGGTCGAAGCCATCCGACACCGGGACCAGCCCGATCTCCAGCCCGTCCACGTCTGCCGCAGCCCGCGTCGTGACGGAGGCCGTGCCTGCCAGGATGGCGGTCAGCAGGACCGCCGACAGCCACGTCATTCTGCCCATCGAGCTCGTCTCCTCCTGTCTCTCATCGCTTCGTGCCCGTCGTCATCGCTGGCAGCTCGGGCACAGGTAGAGGCGCCGCCCGGCGACGGTTCGCTTGACCACCATGTCCCCGCAGCGCGGGCAGGGCTCCCCGGCGCGACCGAACACGTAGTGCCGGTAGTCCCGCCGTGGCCGGCCGGCCGCCTGCATCCGTCTGACCCGCCCTGGGTCGTTGGTCACGCCCCGCAGGCGGTAGGCACGGCGGGTGAT
Source organism: Chloroflexota bacterium (assembly GCA_050115215.1). Classification (GTDB taxonomy): domain Bacteria; phylum Chloroflexota; class Limnocylindria; order Limnocylindrales; family CSP1-4; genus JAFMJV01. Next base: position 5,131 of record JASFQX010000114.1, on the reverse strand, counting down.
GGTGAGCGCGGCCCGGGCCAGGCGCAGGAGATCGTCGGCGTCGAGGTCGGCCGGCCGGCGAGACGGCGAGACGCCCGCGTAGTGCAGGATCTCGCTGCGCAGATAGTTGCCCACGCCGCTGAGGAAGGACTGGTCGAGCAGCAGTGCCCCCAGCGAGCGGCGAGCGAACCGCCGGTCGCGGAGCCGGTTTCGGACGGTCGACGGCCGGGTCTCGCGATCCAGCAGATCCAGCCCCAGCCGGCTGAGGTAGGGATGGCGGTCGAGATCATCGTCGTGGAGGACGGCGATCTCCGAAGCGCTGTACAGGAGCGCGGAGGACGAGCTGGTGTGCAGCGCCGCCCGCAGCTGCCGTCGCGTCGTGGGCGTCACGCCTCGATCACGGATGAACCAGCGCCCGTAGAGCTGGTTGTGCGAGTACATCGTGATGCCGTGCTCGAAGCGGATGAGCAGCGCCTTGCCACGCGGTTGCACCCGTCGGACGCGCTGACCCTGCAGTCGCTCCTCCCACGGCTTGAGCTCGGGGAAGGCAAAGAAGACCTCATCGACCATCCGTCCTTCGATGACGCTGGCGATGCGGTCGGCGGCACGGCGGATCTCCGGTCCTTCTGGCATCGGTGGTGGAGGCTAGCGGAGCCGTGCGACCGAGGGATGACGGAACGGCGGCGTCAGTCGCCCCGCGGGCGGACATTGTCGGAGATCCCGCGCAGCAATCGGCCCAGGATATCCGCGCCGGTGATGATCCGGCGCTGGTCGCCCCAGAGGAGGACGACGTCGTTGTCGATCACGTCGTCCTCGCTGCGCAGCCCGCCGGCCTGGAGCCGCCCGATGATGCGCCCAAGCGGCATCGTGGGATCGAGCACGATGATGGGGCGATGGCAGTGGTGGGCGACGACGGCGTCGGGTCCGCGCAGCAGGACGTCGCGGACGAGGCCATCGACGTCCAGCGCGACCCTTGGCTCGCCGTCCGGGTCCGTGAGGATGACCCACTTGTGGCCGGCTCCGTTGACGCGCTTGACGAAGGGGTCCTCCACGCCCAGGGACACGTCGGGCAGCTCCAGCGCCGTCCGCCGGGGTTCCTTCAGGGGGAGCGGGATGACGCTGGCCGCATCGAGCGGCTCGCCCTCTTCCGCGACCGTGACGTCGTCGAGGGCCAGGAAATTCAGGGCCCCCATGCCCTCGACCCAGTCGACCTCCTCGGCCCGGGGCTCCTCCATGTGATGCCGGATGAGCTGGCGCAGCTCGGCCTCGCGGAAGAACGTCACCTCCTCGCGGCCGAGGAAGGCATCGAGGATCCGGGCCGAGGGCCAGGCCACAGGCAGCAGCAGCAGCTGGTACAGGCGCAGCACCGGAGCCAGGAGCGATGCCATCCGCAGCGCGTTGCGCGAGAAGTACGCTTGCGGCAGGATCTCGCCGCCGAACGTGATCACGACCGTCGAGAAGACGAACGCGAGCGCGCCCAGGAGCACGGAGCCGACGAGCAGCGTCAGCAGCACGTTGATGGCCACGTTGCCCCACAGGATGGTCGTGAGCAGCAGGCTCGCGTCCCTGCGCATCGCCAGCACACGCGCCGCCCGCCGGTCGCCGTCCGCAGCGAGGATCTCGAGCTGGAGCCGGTTGACACTGAAGAAGGCGAGGTTGAGCCCGGAGAACATGGCCGACTGGGACAGACAGAACAGCACGCCGATCCAGACGACCGCGGTCTCGCTGCCCCCGCTCACTAGCGGGCGGGCGCCGACCAGGCGGCGCTCCTGTGCGCTGGGGGTCGCCGCTGGTGGCCGCAGCCCGGCTGGCCGATCCCCGTCCGGCGCCGGGCTCGAGCACTGGTCCTCACTGTGTGCCGTATCGTAGAGCCTTGCGCGTGCCCCCAGCGTGCTTCGCTCGTGCACCATGCACAGCCGATGGCGCTGGACTACTGAATGGAGCCTGCCGGTGTTCGATCGTCTCTTCGGTCCCGACGAGGACGCGGCCGACACGCAGGACGTCACCTCGCAGGCAGACGTGACCCCGCCGCCGGACCCCGATCAGGACATCGCCAGCATCCGGCAAGCGATCGCCAAGACCGGATCGCTGTCGGTCGAGCGGCGCCGGTTCCTGGCCGGCTACGCCTACATCCTCGTGCGTGTGGCACGCGCTGACCTCGAGCTCAATGACCGCGAGATGACGCGCATCGAGGAGGCCGTGGCCACGGCCGGCGAACTGTCCGAGTCTCAGGGGGCACTCCTGGTCGCGCTCGCGGGCAGGATGAGCTCGCTGTACGGAGCGACCGAGGACTACGCGGTCACTCGCGAGTTCGCTCGCCGGTCGTCACCCCAGGAGCGCCAGCGGCTGCTGCGCGCCTGCGTGGCGGTGGGCTCGGCGGACGGGCCGCTCAACAACGCCGAGGCACACGAACTCTACGAGATCGGCCAGGAGCTGGGCTTCAGCGTGGAGGAGATCGACGCCATCCGGGACCAGGTGGACCCGCGTCCGACCGAGCCTCCGCCGTCATCCGACCCCTAGGCCAACCGCCGGACCGCGGCGCCTGGTGACGGCGGCCGCCGGTCGATCCCGGCCGGCGCGGCTACGGCACCGACTCACGCTCACTCGCCGCCGACTCTCGCCGCCACTCGAGCTCCGCCGGATCCCAGCGCCAGGCGGTCTCCGGCGGTTCATCCTCGATCGAATCGAACGATCGATAGCGATCGGTCAGGGCCTCGTGAGAGATGGGACCGAAGCCGGCCAGATCAGCCGGCGGCAGCAGCGGGTCCGCTCCGGCGAACAGCATCCAGCCGCTGAAGGCGTCGTCCTCCACCGGCATCCGGACAGCCCGGATGGGGCGCTCTCCGTCCTGCCAGATGCGCGAGCTGACGACGGCGAACTGCTCGGGCCGCGGCTCGTGCTCGCTCGAGCGCGCGATCGCGGCAACGTGCTCGGGTCCGAAGGGCACGAGGGCGCCACGGGCCAGGTCACTGATCCCCACGGGCTCGTTCTCCAGTCGTCCGACGTAGCGCCGCTCCTCGACCTGGACGACCTCGACCCACATCCGCTCGGCCGGTGGCGGGTCGCCATCGCCGACACCGAAGAGCAGCTTGACCAGGTCCCCGACCTCGAGCGCTGCCCGCACGTCCGACCGTGGGATGGAGAAGGAATCCGGGCTCTGGCGGTGACGTTGCACCGCATCGAGCAGCCCGCTGAAGCGAGATTCCGCTGCCTGGCTCATGCGTCACGCGACCGCGGAACGGCCGCCTGCGGGTGCGTCATCCGTCTGCCGCATCGATGCGCATGGCGCGCATGATGCAGGGAAGCACGCCCGCCGCGCAACGCCGGCCGCACGGCGCCGGGGTGCGCCGGGCCCTGACAACGGCACCGGCATCGAGCAAGATGGCGCCGATGTGGCTCACGGCGCAGCTGGATCCCTCGATCTGGCCGACATACGCAGCGTCGGCCGCGCGGGTGGCGCGGAGGCGATTCCGGGGGCCCCGTCGTTTCGATGGGGACGCGGCCGCGATCTGTCGCGCGGTCGTCGACGCCTGCTGGGACGGCCGGCACTACTGCGCCTCGGCGGGCCACTTCCGCCAGGCCTGGACGCGCGACCTCGGCTTCGCCGCAGCAGCCCTCGTCCGCCTCGGCCAGCGCGAACGGCTCTACGCCAGCCTGGCCTGGATGCTCGAGGTGTGGCAGACGCGAGGGCAGGTCACGACCACGATCATGGGTCGTCGCGCGGCACGCGACGTGTGGACGTTCGGGGTCGACTCGTTGCCGCTGCTGCTGCATTCGTTGCGCGCGGCCGAGGCCGACGACCTCGTCGCCCAGCACGCGGAGTGGCTGGCGCCGGAGATCGAGCGCTACGCCGCCACGGTCATCGACCCGCACACCGGGCTCGTGCGCGATGACCGGAGCTTCTCGACCCACCGTGACACCGTTCGCTGTCGCTCCAACGCCTACGCCAATACCATGGTGCTACTGCTCGATCGACACCTCCGCGAGCGCGGCTGGTTCAGCTCGCCCATCGCCGAGGCTGCCGCCGACCGCTTCATCGAGGCCTTCTGGCGAGACGGCCATGTCGTCGACCGCCCGGATGGGGACGTCGTGACCGGGGACGCCACCGTGGCCCCGTTCTTCTTCGGCGTGGTTCCGGACGCGCTGGGGCTTGCTTCGGCGCTTGAGGCCGCGGCCCGAGCCGGCCTGACCCAGCCGCTTCCCCTGCGCTATGCGCGCGAACGGGACGCCGCCGCGGAAGACCCGATGACGCGTCTGTTCGTGCCCGACTACCAGGGCAGCGCCATCTGGACCTCTCTGGGGGCGATGTACCTGCGGCTGCTCCAGCGGGTGGACCGTGACGCGGCCCGGCCGATGGTCAAGGCGTACCGGCGGATCGTCGAACGGGACGCCACCGTGCGCGAGGTCTACGACGGAGGTGACACCGAGCTGCCGCCCTATCGCGGCACGCTGGGCATCTTCATCGCCGACGAGGCGATGCTCTGGGCCGCCATCCTGGCCGAAGCCTTCGAGGACGACGCCCGCGCGAGCGGGTCCGGTGCGTCGGTCTAGCGCGCCGACAGGCAGGAAGGCACGGCCTCCCGGCGCCGGCGGCATGGCCGGCGCATGGAGGCTGCGCTTCCCCGGCTGCCTAGAATCAAGGGTGGCGGAGGGATGACTGGCCGCGCGTTACGAAACCGGGGACCAGAGAGGGGGCGTCATCATGAGCATCGGACGGTCACTGAGACGAGGGGCGATGGTCGGCGGCCTGCTGTCCGTCGCCACCGTGGCAGCCCGGCGCGGGGCCGCTCGTCGCGCCGCGCTGCGCTTCTACGATCGGATCGGCCAGCCGGCCCCACCCAGGCGATACGGCACCTTCTACGGCGGTCCTCCAGGCGTCTTCCACCAGAGCGAGGGCACCTGGACGCTCCATAGCGCCTCACTCGAGCGTGTCGCGGCCGTGCTTCCAAGCGACCTCTTGCGCCCGGCGCGTCTGCCCGGCGACAAGGGCATCGTCATGGTCGGCTGCATGCGGCACCAGCTGGTCACCGTCAACGGCGTCCAGGGGCAGGCCATCCCGCCCTACGGTGAGGTGATGGTGGCCATCGGGGTCACCCGTCAGGCCGCCCCCCCGTTGCTACCCCTGGTCGCACCGACCTGGACCAGGATGAGC